>JAJBTG010000124.1:1797-6343 GCA_020860985.1 Oscillospiraceae bacterium | reverse complement strand
ATAACAAAGTTGTAAAGGAGAGGGTTAAAATTGAAAAAAGCAGCTAAAGCCGAGCTTACCAATACTGTTAAAACACAGAAAAAAAACAAGCTCGGTATAAAATACTACCTCAAACGTGACTGGCAGCTGTATGTTCTGCTGCTGTTTCCGCTTGCGTTTGCGTTTGTTTTCAAATATCTTCCGTTTCTCGGACTGTCCATCGCGTTCCTTGATTACGACGTAGTTGGCGGCTTTGAAAAGGCGGAGTTCATCGGACTGGACGCGTTTATCGAAGTATTTAAAATGAAGGATTTCTATGTCGCGCTCAGAAATACGATAGTTCTGAACGGTCTGGATTTGATATTGGGATTTCCGGCGCCGATTATTCTTGCAATATGTCTTAACGAAATACGGAACAAGTATTTTAAGCGCGTATCGCAGACGGTTCTGTTTCTCCCACACTTCCTGTCATGGGTAATCATTGCGGGAATTTTCTACCAGCTTCTCTCCCCCACCACGGGCTACATAAATATAATGCTCACGCGTGCCGGACATGACAGCATTCCGTTCCTTACGGAGAAATGGCACTGGCTCGTTTCCTATTGCCTTATCGGAATATGGCAGAGCATGGGTTGGGGAACGATTATATACCTCGCCGCGATTACCGGAATTAACGGCGACCTCTATGAGGCCGCGACAGTGGACGGCGCGGGAAGATGGAGAAAAATTTGGAATATTACAATCCCGTGTATTCGCTCAACGATTGTTGTAATGCTTATTATGAGCCTGGGAAGAATCCTCGGAATTTCATTCGAGCGTCCATATACGTTGGATAACCCGCTTGTGCGAGATTTTTCCGACGTTATATCAACCTTCGTTTACCGCGTAGGTTTGCAGTCGCACCGATACAACATCGCCACGGCGGTGGGACTGTTCCAGTCCGTTGTCGGTTTGATATTCGTGTTCGGCTCAGATAAGATTGCAAAGCTTATGGGCGAGGACGGCATAATTTAATGATACGGAAAGGAGAACTGAAATGAAAAGAAAACCTTCTGACATATGCGCGGATGTTTTGATTTATCTGTTTATAGGAATTTTATCGCTTATCTGCCTTATTCCGTTTATTCATGTATTATCCATGTCCATAAGCGGCAACGCGGCGGTTATGGCGAATCGTGTATTCCTTATCCCCAAGGATATTAATTTTGACGCTTACATTACGGTCTTTAAGGACTCCTCCATGATGCGCTCGCTTTGGTTCTCGGTATGGATAACCGTAGCGTTTACGGCGCTGGGTATGTTCCTTACGATTTGCGGCGCGTACGCCCTTTCGAGAAAGCGTCTTAAGGGAAGAAAGGTTGTGGGAATTATCTTCCTTATTACAATGTATTTTACAGCCGGAACAATCCCGGACTACATAGTTATGAGCGAGCTTCATTTAATCAACACCTCCGCGGTTCTTATTCTGCCGCTTGCGTTTTCCGCTTATAACCTTATTATATTGAGGACATTTATGCAGAACAGTGTTCCGCAGAGTCTTGAAGAGGCGGCACAGATTGACGGATGCAATGATTTTGTTATTTTAATAAAGATAGTTCTTCCGCTGTCGGTTCCGGTTCTCGCGACTTTGGCGCTGTTCTACGCGGTCGGACGTTGGAATACATTCCAGGACGCGCTGTACTTTATAACAAAGTCGTCGCTCAAACCCCTACAGCTCAAGCTCTACGAGCTTGTAAACGCCGCCGGTTCACAGTCAGCGGTTTCGCAGGAGGTCGCGGGAGAAAGTATGCAGGCGCAGGAGGTATTAAAGTCCGCGTGTATCATGTTCGCAACGCTGCCGATTGTAATTGTTTATCCCTTTATACAGAAGTACTTCGTAAAGGGTGTAATGATTGGCGCGGTTAAAGAGTAACCCATTAAAAATAATATATAAAGGAGAGAAAAACAATGAAACTAAAAAAACTTTTGAGCGGATTGCTTATTTCCGCTATGGCGGTAACGGCGCTCACAGCGTGCGGGGGCAGCAGCGATACCGCTGTTGACACATCACAGCTTACCGGTCCGGCAAGATATGATGAGCAGATTGAAATTAAAATCCCCGTGTACGACAGAGGTATGCAGGGTCAGGCCGATGTTGACAACAACTACTGGACAAATTACGTTCAGGAGAATTTCGGCGATGAATACAATATCAAGGTTACATATGTTCCAATCACAAGAAAAGAGGACGTAACCGTATTTAACGAGCTTCTCGCCGCGGGCGAGCAGCCGGACATTCTTTTCAGCTATGACTATCCGACAATCATGTCATACTACTCGCGCGGAGCATTTCAGCCTATCGACGAGGAAATTTTACAACTCTACGCTCCGACCTTCTATGAAAACACAAAGGATTTGCAGGAATACGCAATGGCTGACGGTCAGCTTTATTTCCTCACCGCTACTCGCCCGAAGGCATATAACTGGGTGAGCATCGTAAGAACTGACTGGCTTGAACAGGCGGGACTTGATTTGCCTCAATCCCGTGAGGAATATATAGAAATGCTCCGTAAATTCAAGGAATTGAAGCTCGGCGGAGAGGACACCATCCCCGCGGCGCAAAGCCTATTTAATGCGTATTTCCCGAATTACGCAAGCAGAGAATACCCGCTGTCCGAGGAGGACAACGCAATGTATTCCGACATAACCGTTGCCTCGCTTACATGGGAGCCTACAAAGCAGGAGCTTCTCTATTGGAATCAGCTTTACAATGAGGGCTTAATCAGTCCCGAATGGATGCTTGACAAGGATGGTTCACAGATGCAGTCCGACTTTATCGCGGGCAAGGTCGGCGTTTACGGATTCTATCTGTCGCAAACTCCTCCGGTACTCCAGTCGCTGTTAGAGAACTGCCCCGACGCGACGGTTGCGGTTCTTCCTCCGTATTCGGAAAGCGGCGACCCCACTGCTATGGCGGGCAGAGAGGAATGGCCCTTCGGTATGGTTGCCGGTATAAGCAAGGACTGCGAGCATCCCGAGGCTATTATGATGTACTATGAATGGCTGAGTCAGCCGGAAAACCTGTTCGTAATGCAGAACGGTATCGAGGGCGTTACATATAATATGGTGGACGAAATCCCCGTACTTGTTGACGATTACACGGGAACCGACAGATTAAATTATAACTCAAACAAGGATATGTGGTGCCTTGTAACAGAGGGCAAGGACTACGGCTCGGAGGAAAAGAATCTTGAAGCTCAAAAGAAAACCTACGCTCCGGAGGGATTTGAGGACTTGATTCAGCAGTCATATGACTATTACCAGATAACTAAGGATTATATGTACACCGACTTCCTGTTTGACCGTTCAATCGAATCGCTTTCACAGTACGGCGAAACTCTTAAGAGTAAGTGGGAAGTAATTCAGGTTGACCTTATAACCTGCGACCCGGATGAATTTGAAGCTAAATATGAGGCGGCTTGCGAGGAATATTTAAGCAGCGGCTATCAGGCGGTGCTTGACGAAAAGGCAGAGGTATATCAGGATATGACATCCAATTGACATTAATTTTTAAATCCGCCCTCCTTGAGGCTGTCGGCTGATACGTTGACAGCCTCAAGAGCTTTTTCGGCAACGGGAAACGATAGCTCCCGCCATGCGCGCACAGCCAATATTTTACACCGCTTGACAAAGCAAGGAAATTGCAGTAAAATGATTAGGATAAATTTCAAACGGCGAATCGCGGATTTAGCGGTTCAAACAGCAAGGAGATAAATATGAAAAAAAGACTACTTATTTTAACGGCAATCTTCGCCTTTTTAATGCTTGGCAGTGCAACAGCGTTCGCTTCATACAATGTTGTTACCTTAATGTATCACAATGTTACAAACGACAGCAGCCGCTGGGATGACTACTGTGTTCCCGCATCCGTGCTTGATTCGGACATATCCTATTTTATGAGCGGGGGCTATGAAACACTCACGGCATCGGAGCTTGCCAATGAGGATATGAGCAATCTCAATGGCAAGAATATACTGCTTCTTACGTTTGACGACGGTTATTCCGGATGGTACACCGACGTTTATCCCATTTTGAAAAAGTACAACGCAAAGGCGAGTATGTATATCGTTGGCTCGAAAATCGACCACTACGGATATTTGACAAGCTATCAGATAAAGGAAATGTCGGAAAGCGGTCTTGTTGAGTTCGGAAATCATACCGACAAAATACATCAGACACCGTTTGAGATTGTTCAGAATTTATATAACGATTCATATGTGTTCTGGGATGTTGTCGATGACATCAGAACCAACGCCGACAAGCTCAAATCCATAACCGGTAAGGACGTCACAAGCATAACCTGGCCCTACGGATATTATACCTCTATGCTTGACAGCACGATAAAGGACAATTTGGGATACGCTATATCATTCAGCACCAACTACGGCGTTAATGTATACAGCGGCGATTTGTCCGTGCCGTTTAACAGAATCAACAGAGAGTATTCAACTACCTCACAGAGCTTGTATGAAAGAGCAAACAGCAAGTTTTAGATCAGTTTACATAATTAATTTATTTAAATAAGAAA
>JAJBTG010000124.1:0-1787 GCA_020860985.1 Oscillospiraceae bacterium | reverse complement strand
ATAAGACATGGAGTAAAATATAATGAATATGGAAATGCTCCATCCCGCCGACCAGCTTTTAATTATTATGGACAGAATTTACGGCTACGTCATGACTACAACCTCCGGCGGAAACCTATCCATACTCGACGATAACGGCGATATTTGGATTACTCCCGGAAGTATCGACAAGGGAAATCTCACAAGAAATGACATGGTATGTATTAAGCCGGACGGTTCCATTGTCGGAAATCACAAGCCGTCGAGCGAATACCCATTCCACCAGAACATATACAAACAGCGCCCCGATTTAAAGGCTGTGCTTCACGCTCACCCGCCGGCATTGGTAGCGTTCAGTATTGTCCGCAAAATGCCGAATACAAGCCTTATTCCGAATGTTAAATTCTTATGCGGCGAAATCGGTCTTGCAAAATACGGTCTGCCCGGAAGTCTTGATTTGGGCGAAAAGATTGCAGCGGAATTTAAAAAAGGCTTCAATACCGTCATACTTGAAAATCACGGCGTAGTGGTAGGCTCAACTTCCCTGTTCGATGCATTCAAGGCGTTTGAAACTCTTGATTTCTGCGCAAGACTTGAAATAGACGCGAACAAAATCGGCACGCCAATGTCGCTTGCAAACGAACAGCTTGATTGGTATAAATCACGTCAGCACGTTGACATGAACGAATTTGTCGCAAACAAGATTTCAAGTGAGGAAAAAAACGCAAGGCGCGAGATGTGTCAGCTTATAAAGCGCGCATACAATCAACAGCTCTTCACCAGTACTCAGGGTACCTTTTCGCGCAGACTTGACGGGGATTCCTTTATTATAACCCCATGCGACAAGGACAGAAAATATCTTGAGCCGGAGGATATTGTTAAGATTGAGGGAAATTATAAGGAAATGGGCAAAATCCCCAGCCGCTCCGTGGAGCTTCATAGAGAAATCTACAAAAAGCATCCGCATATCAATTCGATAATTATCGCGCATCCGCCGTGTATAATGGCGTTCGTGGTAACGGACCAGGCTCTTGATTCAAGAACCATTCCCGAGAGCTATATTCTAATGCGTAATATTCCAAAGCTTGACTTCGGTTCAAACTATCTGAAGGCTGCGCAAACGGCTGATATATTTGAGGAAAACACACCCATCGCAATCGTTCAGAACGACTGCGTAATTGTGACCGGCGACAGCCTGCTCAACGCGTTTGACCGCCTGGAGGTTGCGGAATACAGCGCCAGAGCGATTATCGCCTCAAAGGATTTGGGCGAAATGGTTGCGATTAATCAACAGCAGATTGATGAAATTGAGGAAGCGTTTAATTTGAAAAAATAACTAAACGTAGAATGACGGGACTTCACCACTTATTGAATCCTATACTGCCGCAATTTTAATGCGGCAGTTTTTTTCGTCGGCGACAACCAAAAAACCTTGATATAATTATTGACAATCGGCGATATTTGTAATATAATATATAAAAACAATGACGAAGACAGTATGCCTTATTGAAAGCGTACAGCGAGCCGCGGACGGTGCAAGCGCGGCGGCGAGTAGGTTTGGCTGAATATCACTTCCGAGTTTCGCACCGAAAGGTTTTCCGAGTAGACTGCGACGGTTTTCCTCCGTAAGCGGGAACGCATATGTTGGTATGACGAGTGGTATAGCAAAGATTTGGGTCTTTGTCTTGTTATGCAAGACAAAGACCTTTTTGGTTGTAAAACAAACAGCCGGAAATATTAAATATCATTGAAATGAATGAATACACCCATGTATGATAAGGTTTCACCAAATCTGAATTTCGTGGAAA
>JAJBTG010000153.1:6027-6353 GCA_020860985.1 Oscillospiraceae bacterium | reverse complement strand
ACACCTACACCGACGGTTTCGCCGACACCCACACCAACGGCATCGCCGACGGCAACACCTACACCGACGGTTTCGGCGACACCTACAACAACGCCAACGGCAACACCTACAATTACACCGACGATAACGCCGACATCGACACCAACAATAGTGCCAACGGCTGAACCAACGGCAGTGCCGACAATTACACCGACATTCGAGCCAACGTCGACAGAGGAGCCTTCAGCGGAATCTACATCAGCGCCTACGGCGGCTCCCACAATTTACCCAACAGCGACAGAGGAGCCTTCAGCGGGATCAACGACCGAGCCTACATCGGCTCCGAG
>JAJBTG010000153.1:0-6017 GCA_020860985.1 Oscillospiraceae bacterium | reverse complement strand
CCGACCGACACACAGGTTCAAACACAAACACCTCAGGAAACAGAAACACCGGAGCAAACAGACACGCCGGAGCAAACAGTAACACCGGAACCATCAGCAGAACCTACCGAAACACCTGAGCCGTCACCGACAGCCGAGCCGGTATCTGTTGAGCGTGACGGAAATCATATCACTGTAAGCTTTGATTTTGAAAATCCCGTTGTGTATGTCGCGTTCAGAAACGGCGATAGGCTTGAGAAAGTGATGAAAATAACCGATGTGCCGGCGGAATTTGATATTACGGATGAGTACGATGATATAAGAGTTTATATTTGGAATGCGGATAATAACGAACCGTATACGGACGTAATAAAACTTAAATAAAGAAATATATCAGCCTTGCCGGGACTTTTTCGGTCCTGGGTGAGGCTGTCTGTGTTTTCGTCGCAGTGAAATTTGCGTGTGCTTGTGATAGGCAATCCCGTATCGATTGAAAAATTTCCCGATACAAGCAAGCTTGCAATTATCGACAAAATGTGATAATATATATGAAAACAGGATGTATTCTGCAAATCATAGGACGGAACGGCGGCGGGCGATTATGGACAAGCTGATTAAAATCACCGAATTTCATATAAAAATAAGTAAGGAAAATGTTCTCAATTCCATGAGCTGTTTTCCGGGAAGTCCCGTATACGAGCGGGTTTCGCGCGAGTTCGACAGGCTTCTTCCGGCGGCGGAATGTATTTTTGAACCGGCGGCATACGCGCGCTTTGAGAATGCGCGGGTATATTGTCTTATAACGGCGGGGCGCGCGGTAAGCGATTATTCGAAGCGTTTGTTCGACAGCGGCGAAGCGCTCGACGGACTTATCGTAAACGCGATAGCCGATGATTTTGTGTTTTCGGCGGACGGCGTTCTTGCCGAAAGAATTAAAACGGAATGTGCGGAATTGGGCAAAGGAATTGCGAAACGGCTCGAAGCGTCCGCCGATATACCGCCCGAGGCGCAGAAGGATATAGCGGAAAAAACAGGTGCCGAAGGTGTTTCGCTGATGGACGGAATGATGTTCGAGCCGGTAAAAACCCTGGGATATATTCTTGAGCTTACCGACGACAGCGAGATTTTTAACGCCCAGCATGATTGCAGTAAGTGCAAAAATAGGAATTGCCCGAGGAGAAGCGCGCCGTATAAGAGCGAGTTTGAGGTGGTTTCGGATTACGCGTACAGCTCGGAGGCGACAACGGCGGGCGATGTAATCTGTATAGACATCGGAACAACGACGCTTGCGTTTGAGCTTATCCGAAACGGCAAAGCCGTCGCCTCGCACAGCGAGATTAATACACAGCGTCGTTTCGGATTGGATGTGTTGTCGAGGATTGAAGCTTCAAACCGAGGCAGAAGCATGGAATTGCAGCAGATAATCAGATATCATTTGATAAACGGCATAAGCAAGCTTATGAAAGAGGCTAAATCCGAAAAACCGGAAAGAGTGGTAATTGCCGCCAATACAACCATGGTGTATCTCTTGATGGGTTATCCCTGCGGCGAGCTTGGAGTTTATCCGTTCAATGCGTCGCATACGGAAACCGTCAACACCGTGTTCGACAAAGTTGTGCCGAACAGTAAAATAACAGCCGAAACGGTTATTTTGGGCGGATTATCGGCATTTGTCGGTGGAGATATAACGAGCGGAATGTATATGTGTGATTTTGATTTGTCGAATAAAATCAATTTATTTATAGATTTGGGAACAAACGGCGAGATGGCAATAGGCAACAGAGATAGGATAATCGTTACCTCGGCGGCGGCGGGACCGGCGTTCGAGGGAGGAAGAATAAGCTGCGGAATAGGCTCGGTTGACGGAGCGGTATGTGGCGCGGATATACGGAGCGGTATGCTGAAAACCATAAATGATAAGCCGTCCGCGGGCATTTGCGGAACGGGCATTATCGAGCTTGTTTTCGAGCTTTTGGATAATCATTTAATCGATGAAACGGGGCTTCTTATACCCGAATATTTTTCTGGGGGCTATCCTCTTACCGAAAAAATTCGATTCACACAGGGCGATATACGCGAGGTGCAGATGGCTAAATCGGCGGTGCGCGCGGGAATAGAAACGCTCATGCTTCGTTACGGAGCGAATGTCGGGGATATTGACACGCTTTATCTTGCCGGAGGCTTCGGATACGGACTTAAAATCGAAAAGGCGTGCGGGATAGGACTTATACCGCCGGAGCTCGCGGGCAGGGTTAAGATTCTCGGAAACAGTGCGCTTGGGGGCGCGGTTAAGTATGCCACAGATAACAGCGGCGGAGAACGGATTGAGAAAATGAAATCCATAGCCTCGGAAATACATCTCGGGAATGACGAAAAATTCAATGAATTATATATGGAAAATATGAATTTCCAAACAATCGGCGGAGGGTTATAAACAATGGATACAACAAAGAGAAAGAGCGTTATAGTGTTAATGATATTGCAGGCGCTTGTTATTGCGACCGCGATTGCCGAGGCTGTGCACGGGAATTTTTATAATGTGTTTTTGTGCGCTCTGACAACGCTGCTATTCAACATTCCGCGCTTCGTAAATATACGGCTCAATATATATCTCCTGACCGCGTTGGAAATAGTGATACTGCTCTTTATATTTGCGGCGGAAATTCTCGGCGAGATACAGAGCTTTTATACGATTTTCTCAAATTGGGACACCATACTGCACACGATAAACGGCTTTATAATGGCGGCAATCGGTTTCGCGCTTATAGATATATTAAATCAGGCGCCCAACATACATTTTAATATGTCGCCGATATTTGTCGCGTTCGTCGCGTTCTGCTTTTCGATGACCGTGGGAGTGCTGTGGGAATTTTACGAATTTGCCGCCGACTACTTCTTCCATACCGATATGCAGAAGGATTTTATAGTAAACACAATATCATCGGTGTCGCTCAATCCGTCCGGACTTAACGAAACAGTTAAAATAAAGAATATAGCAAGCACCGTTGTAAACGGAGTAATGGACGGCTCCGAGGTACAATATGTTATCGAGGGCGGCTATCTTGACGTGGGCATTATCGACACAATGAAAGATTTAATCGTAAACTGTATCGGTGCGCTTATATTTTCCGTTATCGGAGTTTTCTATATAAAAAAGCGAGGCAAGAAAAACAATTTCCTTTGGAGGATTGTTCCGAGGATGAAAACAAAGGAGGAAATAGAAGCGACAGAAGAGTATATAAACAGAAGAAAAAGGTTAAAAAAATGACGCAAATCCGCTAAAATACGACACAGACTTAACAGAAAATTTACAATTTCGATATAGACAATGAAATAAAGATATGCTATAATAAATTCGTATAATCGGTAGTATTAGGAAAGGGTTGATTGTATTTTGGCGAACGGAAAAATAATGCCTAAGCTGTGCGCACTTATAGTCGTGGCATTGCTTGCGTCAGGCTCTGTGCATACAGAAAATACGGCATATGCGGACAATACAACGGTTTCCGGCAGGGAATGTCTTAATCAGGCGGTGACGTTGTACGAAAATCTCTGTAACAGTGAAATAGAAATTCCCGAAGAACTTTCGGATACGGATTTGGATGAAACCTTCTTGAAAGCCGTGGTAATGGGCTACGCCAACATGGAGGACGAGGAAAAAATTGACAGCAGCACCGAAATCAGCAAGCAGGATTTCATGGCGATGCTGTATAAAACAATCATTAATTATGACGCTTCCTATACTATGAGCGAGGAGGAAGCGGACTCCATACTTAACGAATGCTATGATAATGCGTACATAAAGGATGAAAACAGAACTGCTTATGCCTTTATGATGAAGCAGGGCATAATAACAACAAATTACGGTACAAATCCCGATAAGCCGATTACCTGGGAAAGCTGCTCGATATTAATCGATTTGGTGAATGATTATTTTACGCAGGATACCGCGATACAGGTAGGCTCGAACGAGATTATAATCAGCTCAAACGTCGATAATTTAATTGAGGTGATGGGCGAGCCGAACCGTATTGACAAGTCCGAATACGGCTTTGATTGGTATGTTTACAATTCAAATTATTCCGATTTTTGCATGATAGGCGTTGAGGGCAGCCGTGTGTGCGCGGTGTTTGCGAACGGCTCGTCCTTTGGATATGAGGACCTTGAAAGCGGTTGCGATTTTGCTCTGACGGAAAAGTATTCCGACTTATCGAAATTCACATTTTTTGAAACCGCTGACGGCAGACTTGACGCGATTATGTACAACCCGCGCGATAAGGGTGAGGAGCAGACCAACGAATTAAAACAGGCGAGAGCGTCGGAGCTGTTGGATATAATAAACGCGAACCGCAGTAAAAACATAAAAACCATATATGCAGCGGACAGCAGTCTTTCAAACGAGGCGTGGCTCACGACTATGGCTTATATGGATGGTGAACCGGTAAATACCGACGCGGTGATTGAATCCGATTATGATATATATATGATTTACAATCGCCTTGTGCTGTCGGAAAACGATATAATTACAAAAAATACGAGCTTCGTATCTCCGATAGGCGTAAACGTGGAGTATGACGGCGCGTATGATATAACGGCGACTCTTATTTGCGGAACGGGTTCCGTGGCATCGCTTACGGAATCGGAAACGGTTTCTTTTGAAACTTTCGACCGCGAATTAAACGAAGTCGAAACCGTAACCACTCCGATATTAATCTCACCCACCGCCGAAAATGTTTATAACGGCGGCGATGATGTTGTAATCGAGCTTGCGCAGCAAGCGTCAACGGAATATCATATAGAAGTGTTTGACGTTGAAAGCGACGAATACGCGGTGAATGAGTACATAAAAACCGATTCGACGGAAATAACTCTGCCGTCCGAGCTGTTTACAGAGGGCTGCGACTATAAAATAATCGTAAGCTCCGTAACGCCCGACGGAACAGCGTTGAGCGCCGAGGAGGTAAGCATAAGCTACGGCTCCGTTTATGACACGGGAATTGAAATATTAACGCCCGAGGAGGAGTCCGCAACCGACGATGATTATATGAAAGTAACATGGGTGTCCGACGCATACAGCGATTTCAGCATCGATTTGTACAACGAGGACGGGGAGCTGATAGCAAGCACCGTGCTTGAAAACGAATACGAAGCGCTGATTCAGGGACTCGACCCCGGAAAATACTATCTGTATGTTACGGCGCTGCGCCGCGGGACGATAGTGGAAAAGGCACAGGATTACGTCTTTTTTGAAATTCAGAACGCCGAGCCGGTTATAAAT
The DNA here is from genome assembly GCA_020860985.1 of Oscillospiraceae bacterium. Taxonomy (GTDB): domain Bacteria; phylum Bacillota; class Clostridia; order UBA1381; family UBA1381; genus JALEPO01. The sequence goes on along the minus strand of JAJBTG010000153.1, from coordinate 760 downwards.
GAAATCATTCTTGAACCGGACGATGTTTATTACTTTGTTTATGAGGATGAGGCTTTAGGCGTTATTTATCTTTACGACGAGGAGCTGGTCACGGTTGAGGAAAACGGCGAGAGCGTCGTAAAGAAAAAGATTATTCAAAAGCAGGTAAAGGCTACAAAGGCTTACCGAGCGCTTGCCGAAAAGCAGTCGCAGATAGAAATGACCACGGGCGACCCCGTTATAACCCGCAGAGCGGCTACGGAATATTCGTCCGATATAGGCGAGGCGATTGTCCAAGAGGCGGAGAAGTATCTCGGAGTTGATTATGTCTGGGGCGGAACATCGCCGTCCGGATTTGACTGCTCGGGACTTGTTCAGTATTGCCTGAATTCCCTCGGAATATCGATAAGCCGCGTCGCGGAGGATCAGTTTGAGGAGGGAACGCCGGTAAGTAAGGATGAATTACAGCCGGGCGACCTTGTATTCTTTGAACAGAACGGATATATTCACCATGTGGGAATATATGTCGGCAACAATATGATGATACACGCTCCGCAAACGGGCGACGTTGTTAAGTATCAATCGATTGATACGGAGTATTACCGCAATGAGTACGCAGGCGCGCGACGCGTATATTAAAATACGGAGGATGAATTATGAAATACTCGGCAAAAGCAAATACGGGAAAAAAGTACAGGAGAAATAACGAGCTTATTATAGGCTTTGTGGGACTTTTGTCCTGCTTCGGCTTTGTTATGCTGATTTATGAGTTTGTCGCGGG
>JAJBTG010000092.1 GCA_020860985.1 Oscillospiraceae bacterium | reverse complement strand
ATCTTAGCGCGGTTGCCGGCGCTATGACGGTACTCGGCGAGAATACGGAGGACTTTTCAAAGCTGCTGTCGGACTACAAACCGCAGATAGGAAGAATGCAGGAATTTGCGTTTAGGAAGCCGGTGATTTTGAGCCTTTCAAAAAACCCCGCGGGATTTAATCAGGCAATCGCGACCGTCAATACCGACGACAGGAAGAGGGACGTAATAATAGCGATAAATGATAAGGCGAATGATGGGCGCGATGTTTCATGGCTTTGGGACGTTGACTTCGACAAGATAAAGGACGAGCATTTGAATACGCTCACAACCACGGGAATACGAGTATGGGATATAAGTTTGAGGTTTAAATACTCGGATATTGAGGTGCACAGCATGACGGACAGCATGAGCGACGCGGTTAAGAGCTGCCTTGAAACAGATTCCGAGGTGGTGTATATTCTTGTGAACTATACCGCTCTTTATCCTACCGAGGCGGTTCTCAACGAGCTGTTGAAAAAGGAGGGCAATAGCGATGATAATTAAAATACTCCATCTGTTTCCCGACCTTTTGAATTTGTACGGCGACAAGGGAAATATAGAATGCTTGCGTAAGCGTCTTGTGTGGCGCGGGATTGACGCGGAGGTGGCAAGCTATACCTGCGAGGACGGCGATTTTGATTTGTCCGACGTTGATATAGTCTTTATCGGAGGCGGCTCGGACAGGGAACAGAAAATTGTTTGTAACCGCTTGCTTGAACATAAGCGGGAGCTTAAGGACTATGTCGAGGATAACGGGACGCTGGTTGCGGTATGCGGCGGTTATCAGCTCTTGGGCAGATATTACCGGCTTGAGGGGGAAACAATCAGCGGACTTGAAATTCTCGATATATATACCGAGCAGGGCAAAAAGCGCCTTATCGGCAACATTGTTCTGGAATCGGATTTCGGGAAGATAGTCGGCTTTGAAAATCACGGAGGCAGAACGTATATAGGAAATCATAAGCCGCTCGGCAGGGTTCTTTACGGGTACGGAAACGATGATGATTCAGGCGCCGAGGGCGTGCTGTACAAAAACGTAGTCGCGACATATCTGCACGGGCCGCTGTTCCCCAAAAATCCGAGGCTGTGCGATTACGTTCTGACAAACGCGTTACAGCGCAGGTACCCTGATTTTACGGAGCTTTCGCCATTGCGGGACTCTCTGGAAAATACCGCGAATGAATATATAGTTAAACGTTTTCAAAAATAAGAATAAGGAAAGATATATATGAAGTTAAAAGCATTACGGGGGGTTTTGCTTGAAAAATGGAGGAAAAGTGATAAGAGAATAGTTATAGCCGGAGGAGTGCTGATTTTTTCGGTTGTTTCAATTTTAGCGATTGTTTCGCAAAAGAATACTGATGAGGCTTCCAATGAAATCGAATTGAAAAGCTCTGGTTATGCTATGGTCTTGCAGCATTACAGCGGCTTTGATATGTCAGAAACAAACACCGCGCTGAAGCTCAATTGGGATAACGGCGTTGCGCGTCTTGAAAACGGCAAGGCACAGCTTAAGCTAAGCGCTAAAATATATCCGATAAATTTGGAGAACAAGGATATTGAATGGCAGACAAGCAATGTTTCAATCGCGTCAATCGATGACGACGGTAATATAACCGTAACCGCGCCAGGCGAGGTGCAGTTCCGCGCGACGCTCGTCGAGAGCGGGAAAACCGCCGACGCAATTCTCAATGTTTTGCAGCCGGTAACGGGATTGTTCCTCCCTACAACAAGCGTACAGATGTACACTACCGACCCCGGAAGACTGTTATCATATGTGATTTTTCCGGAGAACGCCACAAATTCGGATGTGTCGTGGGAATCCAATAACCCCGATATTGTTTCGGTTGATGAAAACGGAAGAATAAAGCCGGAGTCAACCGGCAGCGCGGTTATCACCGCCACCACCGACGACGGCGGATATCAGCGCATATGCCATGTAACCGTAAGCAGTCCGAGCGTGGAGGTAGAGGAAATAAATCTGCAAAACAAGGATGACGCTACAGTTGAGGCGGGCAAATCACTACAGCTTACGGCAGTTCCGAAACCATCAAACGCAAAAAACAGAACGCCGCTTAAATGGACGAGCAGCGACGAATCCATAGCGACCGTAAGTCAAAGCGGACGAGTAAGCGGAGTAAGTGCGGGAACGGCGGTTATAACCGTCGCGTCGACGAACGGGAAAACCGACACGATTGAAATAACCGTTACACCGTCCGATGAAAAGGACGCGCTGAATCTCAACGATACAATTACGAGCGTATCGAAAACGCCGTCCGACGGTGAGGTTACATATACATCCTACAGCATGACGCTTCCGATGATGGTAAAGATTCAAATGAGTTTGAATCCGCCGCCCAAGCTCTGGTCGAGCGGTTCGACGCGTAACGCTACCGAAGAGGAGGTTGCCGAATATATGAACCCGAACGAGTTCTATACAGGTTCATACAAATATCAGTTCCTCGATTTATCGCAGTCGAACGGAGTAAGCGCGGACGTTCTCAATGATTTCCTTGCGGACAAGGGAATACTCAGCGGACAGGGCGAAGCCTTTATCAGCGCAGCGGAGGAATTCGGCGTAAGCGAGGTTTATCTTGTTGCGCACGCGTGTCTTGAATCAGGAAACGGCACGTCGCAGCTTGCATCCGGCGTTGAATATAACGGTGTAACGGTCTATAATATGTTCGGTATCGGCGCGTATGACAGCGACGCGGTAGGAGGCGGTTCACAGCGCGCGTACGAGCTTGGCTGGACATCGGTTGAAGCGGCAATCAGAGGCGGCGCAGAATGGATAAGCGATAATTATATTAACAGTCCCGACGGGGCGCAGAACACGCTTTATAAGATGCTCTGGAATCCCGAGAACCCGGGAACGCATCAGTATGCTACGGATATAAGCTGGGCAGTTAAGCAGGCGGCAAATATCGAGAAAATCTTTGACGATTTCCCGGAGGCTGTTCTGTCGTACGATGTTCCGGTTTACAGCGGAATGGTTCCGCCCGTTCTTGAATAAAAGTTTTTTCGCTGCCGACAGGTAATGTCGGCAGCTTCGCCCTCATATGTATATATGAGGGCGTTTGTTTTGCGGGCAAACCGCGGTCGATGGCGAAATAAAAGCGTTTTAAAATGCTTTTTTCGGCAAGCCTTACGGAGGTGTTGTTTATGTTCAGAGGATACAGTCTGCGGCAGAGGGAGGTTGTAAATATAGCAACGGCGGAGCGGCTCGGATTTATCAGCGATGTCGAGATAAACGATAAGACGGGAAATATAGAAGCCATTATCGTGCCGAAGCACGGTTGGTTATTAAAACGGCTTTTCGGCGGGGGAGAGCTTATTATTACGTGGACCGCGATTGAGGTGGTCGGCGAGGATTTAATATTGGTGCGGCTTTTTTTCAATTCTGATACAAACAGATTACAGGAAAATTAACTTGAAAAACAGGAAAAACAGGTGTATAATTAACATAGAAATATTAAACCATAAGGGAGAGATGCTGATGAAATGCCCATATTGCGGTTTTGTTGAAAGTAAGGTAATAGATTCAAGACCGACGGAGGAAAGCACGTCCATAAGACGCAGACGTGAATGTATAAAATGTCAAAGACGTTTCACTACGTATGAAAAGCTCGAATCGATTTCGCTTGTAGTTATTAAAAAGGATCAGTCGCGTCAGCAGTACAACAGGGGAAAGGTGCTAAAGGGGATAATAACCGCCTGCGAAAAGCGCCCTATTTCTCTGACGCAGATGGAAAAGATTGCGGATGATATTGAAAGCGAGCTGTATCAGTCGATGGAGCGCGAGATAGACAGCACAACAATCGGTGAGAAGGTTATGGATAAGCTGAAAAATCTTGACGAGGTCGCTTATGTGCGTTTTGCATCGGTGTATAAACGATTTGACGATATAAACACCTTTATGGAAGAATTGCAGGGACTTATAAATGACAGATAGTGTGGATTTACACATACATTCAAATGCTTCGGACGGCTCGTGTACTCCGTCCGAAATCGCGGAGGAGGCGCGCCGCGCGGGACTTAGCGCGGCTGCTCTTACCGACCACGACCCCGTTGCGGGTGTGGAGGAATTCAGCAAAAAGTGTCTTGAAATCGGAGTGGAACCGATTGCGGGAGTTGAAATAAGCGCCAAATATAAGTGCGAAATGCACATTTTGGGGCTTTTTGTTGATGTTAAAAATTCCGAATTTTTAGATAAGCTTTCAAAGCTGGAGCACGCGCGTTATGATAGGAATAAAGCCATGCTTGAAAAATTCGCGGAGCTTGGCATGGACATAACCGAAGCGGATATAATCTCTCAGAAGTCGGGAGGAACGCTTGAAAATACGGGCAGATCCCATATGGCGGCGGCGCTTGTAAGCAAAGGTTACACGAGGGATAATCAAGAGGCGTTTGACAAGTATTTAATAAAAGGGAAACCGGCATATGTGCCGAGGATAACGTACAGCCCGAAAGAAAGCATTGAAATAATCAAGGCGGCGGGCGGCATTGCCGTGCTTGCGCATCCTGTTTATATTACCGAGGATGAGGACGAGCTGCGCGCATTGCTTACGGAATTAAAATCCTACGGTCTTGACGGTGTGGAGAGTATATACAGCGATTATACGGAGGAATTTTCAAGGCTGTGTTTGCGGCTGTGCGATGAATTGAAGCTTCTGCCATCGGGTGGAAGTGATTTCCACGGCGCGAACCGTCCGTCGGTGGAGCTGGGTGGCGTGAAGGTTCCGTATGAATTTTTGCAGCGTATGAAGGATTTAAGGAAAGTGTGAAATCAGCCGCATTATTTTAGCGTGTCGGATGTTTAAATACACGTAAGCTGCGATTTCTTACCGCGATGAGAGATTATTTTATTACTATTGCCGGCTTGGAACGGCGGAACGGAGATTATTATGGATAAAACTATAGCGGCAATTTCCACGGCGCTCGGCGCGGGCGGGATTGCGGTAATAAGAATAAGCGGTTGTCAAGCTATAGAGATAGCCGATAAGGTCTTTTTCGGCAGGGACAAGCTTTCCGAGGTGCCGACGCATACAGTGCATTACGGATTTATAAAAAATTCCGCGGGTCAAAAGGTGGATGAGGTGCTTGTAACGGTTATGCGCGCACCCAAAACATTTACGCGCGAGGATGTTGTCGAGATAAGCACGCACGGCGGAATGGCGGCATCAAAGGGCGTGCTTGACGCTGTAATAAAAGCCGGAGCGTATATGGCGGAGCCGGGCGAATTTACAAAACGCGCGTTTCTGAACGGCAGAATAGATTTGTCGCAGGCGGAGGCGGTAATAGATATAATCAATGCCAAGAACGAATTATCGCAGCGCAACGCGTTGTCGCAGCTTGAGGGCGCTCTGTCAAGAGAAATCGCCGAGATAAGAAGTGAGCTTGTGCATTTGGCGGCGCAGATGCAGGTTATTATAGATTATCCCGACGAGGATTTGGAGGATATTACAACGGACGACATACGCAGAACGGCGGATAAATGCCGCGATAAAGCGGACAGACTTTTGAAAACAGCCGACAGCGGTAAGATTCTGCGCGACGGAATAAAAACGGCGATAGTCGGCAAACCGAATGTCGGTAAGTCCTCGCTGCTAAACAGCCTTGCCGGAATTGACCGCGCGATTGTAACCGATATAGCCGGAACAACCCGCGATGTTATCGAGGAATATATAAATTTAAACGGAATACCGCTGCTGCTTGTTGATACCGCCGGAATACGAAAAACGGAGGACGCCGTGGAAAAAATCGGCGTTGAGAAATCAAAGCAGTCAATAGAGGATGCCGACCTTGTAATCGTTATGCTTGACGGAACGGGAATACCGGATGATGAGGACCGCGAGGTTCTTGCGGCAACACGGCGTAAAAACAGAATAATTTTAATAAATAAGACAGATTTGGGCGAGAGCAAATATACCGCCGCAGTGAGGGCAAAGGCGGGGGAAAGTCCCGTCCTTGAGGTGAGCGCGAAAACGGGAATCGGTCTGGACAAGCTGTCCGAGCTTATACATGACATCTACAGACTCGGAGAAATCGCGGGCGGCGACAGTGCGGTAGTGACCAATATGCGGCACAAGTCGGCGCTTGCGGACGCGACCGCCGCGCTTTCGCGCGTAGTTGAGGCAATAGATGACGGTATGCCGTCGGATATAGCGTCAATCGATATAAATATGGCGATAAACAGCCTTGGCGAAATCACCGGAGAAACCGTATCCGAGGATATAGTCAACACAATTTTCCATGAATTCTGCGTAGGTAAATAATTTCATAATATGTATTGATTTTGTGATACTAATATGGTATTATATTGGAGAAATTTAAACATGTAAAGAGGTAATTTCTGATGTTGATTAACAACGATGTTAAGTATGTGTGAGTAAAATTGCATGAATT
>JAJBTG010000091.1 GCA_020860985.1 Oscillospiraceae bacterium | reverse complement strand
TATCAAATATATTAACAGTAATTTTGTCAATGATACCAACAAGCGCATTGGCATTTGATGATGTGACGGAGGACAGCGAATACTATAATCAAATCATGAAGGTGTCGCAAGAAGGTATTATAAGCGGTTATGAGGACAACACATTTAAGGGTGAAAATGAAATTACCCGCGCGGAATTTTCAAAAATGATTTGCAAAGCTTTTTCTATCACGGAAGGAAGCGGAAAAACATTTCCCGATGTTCCTCAAGATTTATGGGTGGCAGAGTATATCGATGCTCTTAGCTCTAAAGGAATAATAAACGGATATGAGGATGGTACTTTTAAGCCCGATAATAACATTCTTGTCAAAGAAGCCGTAAAAATGGTAGTATGCGCGAAGAATTTTGGCGAGCAAGCCGAAAAATTCGGCGGGTATCCCGACGGATATTTTATGATAGCCTCAAATTACAAATATTTGAAAGATATAGACTTAGTTTCAAACGACAGTCTTACAAGAGAACAGTGCGCTGTCATTCTGTATAATGCTATGCAATAAATTTATAACTAAAAGTAAGATGCCCCCACCTCTATAGGACGGGTTCCACTTACTTTTTTCAGTGGCGGTACAATCTGCCGCTGAAACGTTGAATGACGGGGCAAAGCCCCTTATTGAACGGACAAAAGGGAAAATAAAATCAGAGATTTTCGATTTGAGGATAATCAAAAATCTCTGATTTTTTTACAGCGGACGATTTGTCAATGCAGGTAAAGGCGTGGAAAAACACGCGAAAAATTTGATTAAATTTCAAAGTAACTATTGACAAGCCGAATATCATATGGTACAATATAGTTGAGTGATTGTTCAACTGTTAAAAGGAGGATTACAGATGGAGAAACAGCCGGTATGTGATTGCGACGTCATACATGAAGAGGTAGTAAACGAGGTTCGCGGAAAAATGTCCGCGAGGGAGGAATACATAGAGCTTGCCGCGCTTTTTAAGCTGTTTGGTGACGGAACCAGGGTGCAGATTTTGCACGCGCTTGAACAGAGCGAGATGTGTGTCTGCGAGATTGCCTCACTTCTCGGATTGACGAAGTCGGCGGTTTCGCACCAGCTCAAAGAGCTGCGCATTTCAAACCTTGTAAAATTCCGCAGGGAGGGGCAAAACGTGTATTACTCGCTTGCCGATGACCATGTAAAGGAAATTATTGACTTGGGTTTTGAGCATTTAAGGGAATAGCGGCGTGTATAGGGGGGAGTATCTGTATTTTTTTACCCAAACAGTTGAACACATGAACAATAATTCAAACGAGGAGGGAATATAAATGAAAAAAATATTTGTACTGAAAGGCTTGGATTGCCCGCATTGTTCGGCGAAAATCGAAGCGGCGGTAGGGGCAATGAACGGTATAAATATGTCAAGCGTCAATCTTATGAACCAAACGTTGACGGTTGAAGCGGCAAGCTATAATGGCGACTTATTCAAGGATATAGAAAAAATAGTTCATGGCTATGAACCCGACGTGGATGTTTTTGAAAAAACCGCCGGCAAGGAAAAAATCGAGGAAGAGGACTCAAACAAAAAAGAAATTATAAAGCTGTCAATCGGTGCGGCGATATATGTAATAGGATTGCTGACATCACATTTCGGAAATTTTCCGATACAAGTAAATCTCGGGATTTTGATTATATCCTATTTGATACTTGGAGGAGAGGTAATTTTAAAAGCGGTGAGCAACATAACAAAGGGACGCGTTTTTGACGAAAATTTTCTTATGGTGGTTTCTACGGTCGGCGCGTTCGCGATAGGGAGCTATTCGGAAGCGGTCGCGGTTATGCTGTTCTATGACATCGGGGAATTTTTCCAGGACCTTGCGGTTTATCGTTCGCGTAAATACATCTCATATTTAATGGATATATGTCCCGATTCGGCTACGGTTAAACGAGGTTCAAAAACGGAAACGGTATCACCGGAAAATGTGGCTGTGGGAGAAACAATTCTCGTAAAGCCGGGCGAAAAAATCCCGCTTGACGGCAGAATAATCGAGGGAAAATCCATGCTTGATACAAGGGCGCTGACGGGTGAATCCGTGCCGAGAGCGGTAGGAGAGGGTGATAATGCTGTTTCCGGCTGTATAAATCAAAACGGAGTTTTAACGATTGAGGTAACGAAGTCCTATGGTGAATCCACGGTTTCAAAAATTATTGACTTGGTTGAAAATGCCGCTTCAAAAAAGGCTCCTACAGAGAATTTCATCACAACCTTTTCCCGCTTCTATACGCCTATCGTGGTAATAATGGCATTGCTGCTCGCGGTTATTCCGCCAATCTTTGCAGGAGGTTGGGCGGAATGGATAAGACGCGGCTGTGTATTCCTTGTAATATCCTGCCCGTGCGCGTTGGTTATATCCGTGCCGCTTACATTTTTCGGCGGTATAGGCTCGGCATCGAGGAAGGGCGTGCTTGTTAAGGGCGGAAACTATCTTGAAGCGCTTAACAAGCTTGATACGATAGTTTTCGATAAAACCGGAACACTTACAAAGGGCGTGTTCAAGGTTACGGAAATCATCGCGTCGGACGGATTTTCAAATGATGAAATTCTCGAATATGCCGCGAAAGCGGAAAGCTTTTCAAATCACCCCATAGCGCGCTCGATTATCGACGCTTACGGCAAAGACATTGACAGCTCGGCGCTCAGCGATTACACCGAAATTTCAGGACAGGGAATAAGAGTGAACGACGGCGTCAACGAAATAGTCGTAGGAAACGAGAAAGCAATCGGCGATATTGAATTTAAGTCTGTTGATAAAATCGGCACAAAGGTATATGTCGCGGTTGACGGAAAATGCGCGGGATGTATTCTTATATCCGATGAGATAAAGCAGTACAGCCGCAAGGCGATTTCAGAACTGAAAAAGCTTGGCATACGCAAAACCGTTATGCTGACGGGTGATGATAAGCGAATTGCGAGGGCAGTTTCGGAGGAAATGGGAATAGACGACTACTATGCTGACTTGCAGCCCAATCAAAAGGTTGAGAATCTCGAAAAACTCGATGCCGAGAAGAACGGAAAAATCGCGTTTGTCGGCGATGGAATAAACGATGCTCCGGTGCTTGCGCGCGCGGATGTGGGAATAGCGATGGGCGGACTCGGTTCCGACGCGGCAATCGAAGCGGCGGATGTTGTTCTCATGAACGACGCTCCGATGGGCTTGGTTGACGCGGTAAAGACCGCGAATGCAACAAAGCGGATTGTTATGCAAAATATAATTTTTGCGCTCAGCGTTAAGGCGGTATTTCTAATACTCGGAGCCTTTGGCATAGCGGGAATGTGGGAAGTTGTTTTCGGCGATGTCGGAGTTATGCTGATTGCGGTGATTAACGCAATGAGAATTTTGAAAAAGTAGTTGAAAAAGCCTCAATTTGTGCAGTAACACAAATTGAGGCTTTTAAATTTATAAGCTAAAATTTAAATCCGATACTTTACAACCGGCAGCTTTAAGAACTCATACGTAAAATTTGTTGTACGCAAAGGCTTAAAGCCGTCATGCTGTTTTGATGAAATAAGCTAACCTGCTTATTTTATCAATATATTGTCAATGTATACCACAGCGGTTTGTGAGCTGCTTACATAGTCCTGTTTGAACGCTATCGTCGAAAGCACTGTCGCGCCTGCGCTGACGCTAAGCGCCGTACTGCTTACGCTAGTACCGTCGGCGTCGTAGATGTTTCTCGTATAGCCCTCGCCGTCATATACAAGCTCGTATGTGTACCATGTGTCGCTCGAAAGGCTTAGAGCGGATGTCGAAAGCGTGTCTATGACCGTTCCCGCGTCGTTTTGCAGCTCGACATACGGTGTGTTTGCGCTTGTCGGGAAGCATATGTCAAACGAAACCGTTTGCTTTTCATCCGTTGATACCGGATTGTTGAGCGTCATATAGATTTGGTTATAGGTATTTCTTTCGTCATAAATACCCGCGTTTACATACAGGTAATTGTTATCGCCGTCGGTGTTTATCGCAAAGCCAAAGGTATTGTCACTGTACCAAGGACCGTTATCCGCTTGAATAGTGTTATAGGTCACAAATTCGTCTGCGAGAGTGCCTGCCGCAGATGTGCTTTGCATAAGCAGATTGCCGCCGGCATATTCCGCGTAGAAATCTTCCTCAAAGGTTACCTCGTCGCCCGTTTCTATAATTTCATACGTAATATCGTGCAGCTCGGCATATGCCTGAGCGGTCGAGCCTTCATAGCATACGATTGTAATACCGTCGGGGAATATAGCGTCACTGTCCGCAAACTCGATGGTTTCGCTGTAAATGTATATTTTGCTCGCCGTAGCGTTTGCAAACGCGCCTGCCGCGATTGACGCTACCTCCGTGTCGCCGTCATAGAGCGGAATTATAATTTCCTCATCGTCGCCGCTGTAACCGGTAACAACTCCGTCCTCGATTGTGATACCCGACTTAACGGTTACCGTTGCTGTTTTGGTATATGTGCCCTGCGCTCCGGTGTACGTAACGGTTACGGTCTGCGTGCCGGTTTTCATACTGTCGTAGTCGGAAACCGTGAAACCGGTAACAGCTTTTTCCGCGCCGTCCGCATATACAAGATTGACCTCAAAATCCGATTTGTCAATTTCTTCACCTACGGAATACTCGTCTTGAAGGAGATTTACATCAATACCGCTTTCGCCGATTACATTTACGGTGTAGGTCGCCGATTGTCCGAGATACTTAACTGTTATTGTCTGCTCGCCCGATATTAGCGGGTCATAGCCGGAAATGCTGTAATCCGTGACAGCTCTGTCGTCTGCGTCGCTGTAATTCGCGGTCACCGTAAGACTGTCCGTGCTGAATTCATCTCCGACATAGTATGTGGTCGTTGACGGAGTTACTGTTATTCCTGTAAGAGTGCCGTAGAACACGTCCTCGGACAGATAGAATCCTACGTGCGGCGGCTGATTGTACGCCGTCTGCTCCGCCGCTACGCCCGAGCGGTATACGGGATCCTGCATAAGGGTTTTAATCTTGTAGTCCGTTTCGGTCGTGGTTGTGAATACTCTTAAAGCCGTGCCGTCCGTTGTCGGATATACAAGCTCCTCGCGCCAGTCGCCGAACAGGTCAGCCTGCAACGCGGGATTTGATTTTGTTCCGTTGATTTTAACGCAGCCGTAATTGCCGGCGTTGAATATGGTATCAAACGAGCTGCCGCTCCAAGAGGTCACCGTGGTGCCGTCCAAAAGCTCGTCATATAAATCACCGTCCCAGAATACGCGGAAGTTGGTGCCGCCGGTGACGCTTGCTTTTGTAAATACATCGCCACCCTCGGCAATATATGTGTTGATTCCCGACGCGGCGGTTATCTGATAATATCCGCCCTGACCGGTATTTACCATTGTTCCTCTGCCGGTGTCGCTGGTCGCGGAAATATGGTGAATAATCTCACCGGTTGCCGCATCGATTACGGAGCATCCGTAATCCAATGTAACCTCGGTATCGCCCAGAGTGTTCGTTCCGTCGCCGTCCTCGTGAACGGTGAAGAACTCAAAGCCCTCGTGCGTCGGGTCGTAGTCGCCTATATGAAGCGCGTCACCATGTTGAAGATATGTACACCATTTAGCCTTAAATTCGTTGTCGTCGGTTACCTCCATACAGAGTGCGCCTGTGATAAACTCGTCCTTGCCGTCATTGTCAACGTCCGCGACGGTACAGTTGTGGTTGCCCTGACCCACATATTGATACGCGCCGCTGTAATAGCCGGGTTGACCGCTCTTTGTATCAAAGCGGTAATCGGGGGAAAGCGTTTCACCGTCAAAGCTTATACCTGCAATGCTTGTGCGCTGTTTGCCGTTTCTGCCGAAGTAGTAGCCGCGCAGATATACCGCATAAGGTCTTTCTCCATCAAGATACGCAACGTCCGCTATAAAGCGGTTCGAGCGGTTGCCGAAGTCGTCGCCGTAGTCCACGCCGCTTGCACTGCCGCGCGAGGTCGGGAGGTCGATTGTATCCACCGCAACGCCCGTTTCACCGTTAAATACCGTTAAAAACTCCTCACCGGTTATTATGCGTCCGTCGCCTCTGTAATCAGCCTCCGCGTTTTCCTCGTCGGTAAATGCCGCGATGTCGCTGTCGGACGAGCAGCCGGTAACATAGCTGCCCTTGCTGTCGGTTGAGCCGAGAGAGGTCTGAACCATTACTTCGGCTTTGCCGTCAAGGTCAAAGTCGTATACAAGGAATTGCGCGGTATGCGCGCTGGAGTATACATTTTTGCCGAGATTTATGTCGTTTGTCCATAGCTTTGTGCCGTCCAATTTGTAAGCCGCGAGGCGAACCGTTCCCGAATATGCTATATCTCCGGGTGAGCCTACGTCCTTTTCGGATGATGTCCATTTTACGACTATTTCATATTCGCCGTCGCCGTCAAGGTCGCCGGTCGACCAGTCGGCGGGGAAGAAAGAAGCGGTGTAAAGCTC
>JAJBTG010000054.1 GCA_020860985.1 Oscillospiraceae bacterium | reverse complement strand
GAAACCGCCTAGCTGCGCTATGCCGACAGAGTTATATCCATTATTGAGGAAAGCGTAATAGAAGATATAAGGCTTGTTATAAACCGCGTGCGCGTCGATATGATTAATCAGGGAGTTATGATGAATGTCGATGTTTGCATGGATATTTTGTCAATCCCGATTATAGGCATAGTTCCCGATGACGTTGAATTGCTCGCTTCCGGGCTCAAGGGCGAAATTGCCGTTTCCAATCCGCAGTCGCGCGCGGGAATGGCGTTTTCAAATATCGCGGGCAGGATTGACGGTAAGGAAATCCCTATTATGGATTTTGACGCGAAGGGCGGCATACTTAAGAGATTGAAGAAATTGTTCGGCAGATAAAATCAGTGAGGCGCTGATTTTTGACGACAGTCAATTGTCAGTATAGTTTTCGAGGTTTGCTCGGATTTTAAAGCCGAAAAGAAGCACGTCGAAATTTATAGGAGGACTACGGAAAGGGAGGTTATTTTTTGTGAACATCGCACTTATAGCACATGACAAGAAAAAGGAATTAATGGTACAATTCTGCATAGCGTACAAGGGTATACTTTCGCGCCACGCGCTTTATGCAACGGGAACAACGGGGAAAATGGTTATCGAAAATACCGGACTTAATGTTTACAGATTTTTATCCGGCCCTCAGGGGGGCGACCAGCAAATTGGCGCGCGAATAGCGTATAATGAAATTGACTTGGTATTGTTTTTCCGCGACCCGCTCAACGCCGAGGGTTACGAGCCGGACGTTTTTTCGCTTCTTCGCCTGTGCGATATGCACAATATTCCAATCGCGACGAATGCCGCAACAGCGGAGGTACTTATACACGGTCTTGAACGCGGAGACCTTGATTGGCGAGATATTGTAAACCCGAAAACGTAAATAACGAAACTGCCGTATTGAAAATCACGGCAGTTTTTTTATTTGCAAAAACGGATTGAGCAGGCGATTGGATTGTATCTGTTAAGCAACCCGCCGTTAAGCTCTGACAGAATATGCCGTTATTATAGCAAAATCGACAAAAAAGATTGACAGCACCTCCGATTTCCTGATATAATAACAATATGTATGTATAAATTATTATATGGAGGATGATAAGAAATGGAAACAAACTTTAGTCATGTCGATGCTGTTCTTGAACAGTACGGCAATGAACAGAGAAATCTTATCACGGTGCTTCAGCAGGTTCAGGCGGAATACCGTTATTTGCCGCGGGACGTTCTGGAGTATGTGGCTGACAAGATGGGCGTCAGCATCGCGAAGATTTATTCTGTTGCAACCTTTTATGAGAATTTTTCGCTCGACCCTAAGGGTAAATACGTTATAAAAATATGTGACGGTACGGCGTGCCATGTAAGAAAATCCGTTCCCATTCTGCAAAAGGTCAGGGAAACTCTGGGCGTAAGCGAGCATAAGCCCACAACGGACGATATGCTTTTCACCGTTGAAACGGTTTCGTGTTTGGGCGCGTGCGGACTTGCTCCCGTTATGACAATAAACGATGCCGTTCATCCGGCAATGACCCCTCAAAAGGCGGGTGAGCTTATCGAGGAAATCAGAAAGGGGGAACAGTAATGTTGACGTCGCTGAATGATTTAAGGGAATACCGCGACAAGTCCAGCACGGCGCTGAAGGCCCCGGAATTACGGGTGCTTGGCTGCGCCGGAACGGGCTGTGGCGCGGGAGGAAGTATAGAAATTTATAACAGACTTATCGAGCTGTGCAGCGCGAAAGGTCTTGATGTTCAGGTGGAGCTTCAAAAGGAGGTTGAACACAAGGGCATCGGAATAAAGAAAAGCGGCTGTAACGGCTTCTGCGAGCTTGGCCCGCTTGTTAAGATTGAGCCGATGGGATGGTTGTATTTGCAGGTAAAGCTTGAGGATTGCGAGGAAATCACCGAGAGGACGCTTGTCAACAAGGAGCCCGTGGAAAGACTTTTCTATAAGGATGCGGGCGGTACCTATGAAAAGCAGTTCGATATTCCGTTTTATAAAAAGCAGACGCGAATAGTCCTTGACGAATGCGGACAAATTGACGCGGATTCGATTGACGAATACATCGCTTTCGGCGGTTATTCGGGATTGGAGCGCGCATTGTTTGAAATGTCCGAGGAACAGATTTGCAATGAGATTGAGGAGAGCGGCTTAAGAGGACGCGGAGGCGGAGGCTATCCCGCCGGAAGAAAGTGGCATCAGGTTAGGATGCAGCCGGAAAAGGAGAGATATGTCGTATGTAACGGCGACGAGGGAGACCCCGGCGCGTTTATGGACAGAAGCATCATGGAGGGAAATCCCCACCGTATGTTGGAGGGTATGCTTATTGCCGGCGCGGCGACAGCGGCGCATGAGGGATATATCTATGTCCGCGCGGAATATCCGCTCGCGGTCGAAAGATTGAAGCGTGCGATTGAAACTGCTGAAAATCTCGGACTTATCGGGGAAAATATATTGGGAACGGACTTCTCGTTTAAAATCCATATAAATCAGGGCGCGGGAGCGTTTGTCTGCGGCGAGGGCAGCGCGCTTACGGCTTCAATCGAGGGCGAGCGCGGTATGCCGAGAGTTAAGCCGCCGCGTACCGTAGAGGCGGGACTTTTCGCAAAGCCGACAGTGCTTAACAATGTTGAAACCTACGCCAATGTTCCGCTTATAATAACAAAGGGTGTGGACTGGTACCGTTCAATAGGAACGGAAACAAGCCCCGGAACGAAAGCGTTCGCCATTACCGGTAACGTAAAGAATACCGGTCTTATTGAGGTTCCTATGGGAACCACTCTCCGCGAGGTCGTTTTTGACATCGGCGGCGGTATAAAGGGCGACAAGGAATTTAAGGCGGTGCAGATAGGCGGACCGTCGGGAGGATGCTTGACGCTCGGCGCGGGACAGCTTGATTTGGCGCTTGACTTTGATTCCTTGAAAAAGGTCGGCGCTATGATTGGCTCCGGCGGACTTGTTGTAATGGACGAAAACACCTGTATGGTTGAGGTTGCGCGATTCTTTATGAACTTCACGCAGAACGAATCATGCGGCAAATGTGTGCCGTGCCGCGAGGGTACGAAGCGTATGCTTGAAATACTTGAAAGGATAGTGCATGGGCAGGGCACATTGGAGGATCTTGATTTGCTTGAGGAGCTTGCGCAGACCGTTTCAAAAACCGCTCTGTGTGGTCTTGGAAAAACCGCGGCAAACCCTGTTTTGTCAACGCTGAAGTATTTCAGGGATGAATACATAGCGCACGTTGTGGACAAGAAATGTCCGGCGGGCGCGTGCCAGGCGCTGAAGCAGTATCGGATTAATCCGGATAAGTGCAAGGGCTGTTCGAAATGTGCAAGACAGTGTCCGGTTGGGGCAATCAGCGGAGAAATAAAGAGTCCGTTTAATATTGATTCGGAAAAATGTATCAAGTGCGGCGCGTGCGCGGAAGCGTGTCCGTTCGGCGCGGTAGAGGAGGTATAATCAATGGGATATATGTATGTTGACGGTATGAAGGTTGAAATCGAGGGCGAGAAAAATGTTCTTGAAATTATAAGAAAAGCCGGTATCGAAATGCCTACCTTCTGCTATTATTCGGAGCTTTCCACCTACGGCGTGTGCAGAATGTGCGTTGTTGAGAATGAGCGCGGCGGCGTTGAGGCGGCTTGCTCAACTCAGCCGAGGGACGGAATGAAAATAAAAACGAACACAATCGCATTGCAGAAGCACAGAAAAATGATTTTGGAGCTGCTGCTTTCATCACATTGCCGCGATTGCACGACGTGTTCAAAGAGCGGCTCATGCCGCTTGCAGGAGCTTGCGATTCGTTTCGGGGTGCGCAAGGTTCGTTTTGAGGATACAAGACCGCATATCGAGCCGGACACAAGCAGCACAAGCATCGTGCGCGACCCGAATAAATGTATTCTTTGCGGCGACTGTGTACGCGTTTGCCGCGAGAAGCAGGGACTCGGAATTATAGATTTTGCTCACCGCGGCTCAAAGATGCAGATTATGCCGGCATTCGATATGAAGCTTAGTGAAACGGACTGCGTAAACTGCGGTCAGTGCGCGGCGGTTTGTCCTACGGGCGCCATAACCGTTAAGGACGAAACATATAAGATGTGGGAGTATCTAAACGATCCCACAAAGAAGGTTGTTGTTCAAATCGCTCCGGCGGTAAGAGTTGCGCTCGGCGACGAGTTCGGAATCGAGCATGGCGAAAATGTTCTCGGCAAAACCGTAGCCGCTTTGCGAATGATGGGAGTGGATAAGGTTTACGACACGGTTGTCGGCGCGGACATAACCGTTGTAGAGGAAGCAGGAGAATTTCTCGAGAAAGTTAAAAACGGCGGACCTTTCCCGATGTACACATCATGCTGTCCGGCGTGGATTAAGTATGCGGAGAAGAAGCATCCTGAGCTTATAAATAAGAATATTTCAAGCTGTAAGTCGCCGATGCAGATGTTCGGAAGCGTTATAAAGGAGCTTCATGATAGCGAGGACGATGACAGAGAGCTTATTTCCGTAGCTATTATG
Source organism: Oscillospiraceae bacterium (assembly GCA_020860985.1). GTDB lineage: Bacteria > Bacillota > Clostridia > UBA1381 > UBA1381 > JALEPO01. The sequence goes on along the minus strand of JAJBTG010000054.1, from coordinate 1,965 downwards.
CCGTGTACGGCGAAGAAATATGAGGTTGCCCGTCCGGAATTTACCGAGAACGGCAAACGAGTTGTGGAGCTTTCGCTTACAACGCAGGAGCTTGCGTCAATGATACGCGAAGCGGGTATTCAGTTCGCCGATTTGGAGTCCGAATATCTCGACACGCCTTTCGATATGGGCGGCAGCGGCGCGGGAGTTATCTTCGGCGTAACGGGCGGCGTTGCGGAGGCGGTTATCCGCCAGTGCAGCGAGGATAAAAGCTCACGCGCGGTAAAGGATATTAAGTTCATCGGCGTTAGAGGAAAGGAAAATATAAAGGAAGCATCAATAAATGTCGGCGACAAGGAATTTAAAATATGCATCGTTCATGGTCTTGCAAATGTCGAAACGGTTATAAAATCGATGGAGAGCGGCGAGGCATATTATGACCTAATCGAGGTCATGGCGTGTCCGGAGGGCTGCATAGGCGGCGCGGGACAGCCGTTCGCGATGCACCCCGAACGTGATAAGCGCGCAAAGGGACTGTACCACACGGACGACAGAATACAAATTAAGTATTCCGCTAAGAATCCGACAGTTACACTGATATATGATGAAATTATAAAAGAAAGAAATCATGAGCTGCTTCATGTGGAGTATCTGAAATAATGAAAACGCCGCTGCGACAAAAAGTCGCAGCGGCGTTTTTTTAATTAAGGGTATTCAAATTGAGTTAAATTTAAGATTTTGCCGTTTGATTATTCCTCACTGCCAGCGAGCTTTGCCGCTTGGTCGGCGGTAATCAGCGCGTCGATTATATCGTCGAGCGCTCCGTCGAGTATCTGCTCAAGCTTGTAAAGCGTGACGTTTAATCGGACGTCGGTAACGCCTCACTGCGGGAAGTTATACGTTCTTATTCTTTCCGAACGGTCGCCGGAGCCTACCTGGGATTTTCTCTCGTCCGCGATTTCCTTATGACGCTGTTCCTCCATAACCTCGTAAATTCTCGAGCGCAGGATTTTCATCGCCTTATCCTTGTTCTTGTGCTGAGATTTCTCATCCTGGCAGGATACGACAATACCCGTCGGGATATGTGTAATTCTGACAGCGGAGTCGGTTGTGTTTACGCATTGACCGCCCGGACCTCCCGCGCGAAAAACGTCAATTCTCAAATCGTTCTGATTGATTTCAACCTCGACATCCTCAACCTCGGGCAGCACCGCCACGGTCACCGCGGAGGTATGAATACGTCCGCTCGATTCCGTTTCGGGAACGCGCTGTACACGGTGAACGCCGCTCTCGAATTTAAGACGGCTGTACGCGCCTTGACCCTCAATTGAGAAGCAGACCTCCTTATAGCCGCCGATGTCCGTTGGATTGGAATTTAAAATATCGATTTTCCAACGCTGCGCTTCGGCGTACATTGAGTACATACGCATCAAATCGGCGGCAAAAAGAGCCGCCTCATCGCCGCCCGTACCGCCGCGGATTTCAACAATTACATTCTTTTCATCATTGGGGTCCTTCGGAAGGAGAAGAATTTTCAATTCCTCGCCCGCCCTTTCGAGCGTATCCTCCGCCTCGGACATTTCCGCGCGAATCATTTCCTCAAAATCCTTGTCCTGTCCGGCTTCAAGCATTTCCTTGTCATCGGCAATTGTCTGCGTGGCTGTTTTGTATTCGCGGTATTTATCGATAATCGGTGACAAATCGGAATGCTCCTTGCAGTATTTCCTCCAGCTGTCCTGATCCGCAATGATCTCCGGGTCGCTGATTTTTTCCGAAACAAGTAAAAATCGTTCCTCTAACGCTTCTAACTTATCAAACATAATTCCATAGCCTTTCCTGAAATATAGGGTACAACTAAATTAAGTTGTCACCCGCAGCAGCGGGTTCCGCTTAATTTTTTCGGTGGGAGCTTTGATTTGCGAACTAATCAAATATCTCCCGCTGAAAACATTGAATGACGGGGCTTCGCCCCTTATTGAATTGTAT
>JAJBTG010000272.1 GCA_020860985.1 Oscillospiraceae bacterium | reverse complement strand
AAACAGCGGTGTAACAAAAATTTAACAAAAAATCATATTGACTAAAACGCAATACTGTTATAATATATATAATGAGTGTAGTATACATAAATTTATATAAACAGAAGGACGATAATATGGCAAATATAAAAGCTTTTAAAGGATATAGATATAACTCGGAAAAAACAGATAACATCGGAAATGTGGTTTCGCCGCCTTATTATAACATAAGCGATAAGGAAAAAACAGAGCTTTACGAGCTGAGCGAATACAATTCCATACGTTTGTTTTCCGGCAGAAAAAGAGAGGACGACAGCGAGCTGACAAACCGCTTTACGCGCGCCGCCGCTTATTTGCATGACTGGATAGAAAAGGATATTTTAAAACGCGACGAAAAGCCCGCCATATATATGTATGAGCAGACTATGGAGGTTTACGATGTTCAGTATTCCAACAGAACATTCGTTGCGCTTCTCGAACTGGAGGAGTTCAGCGAATCGAGAATTATGCCCTGCGAGGAGGTTCGCGAGGTTTCGTTGCAGGATAGGTACGATTTCCTCACAGCTACAAATGCCGACCTTAGTATGATAAGCTGTCTTTACGTTGAGCGCGACAGCAGCCTGCTTAACCTTATGAACGAGCTTAGCGAGGAAAAGCCGGATGTTGAATTTGAATCGAGCGACAAGGTTCATCAGCGTTTGTGGGCCGTAACATATCAACCTACAATCGATTTTATAACGGAACATTTCAAAAATATGCCGCTTTATATAACGGACGGTCAGACAAGATACGAAACCTGTCTGAAATACAGAAATTACATGAAGGCGAATAACCCCGACCATGACGGCACCGAGCCGTATAATTACACGATGGTATCGCTCGCAAATTCAAATTCCGACGGAATAGTTATCCTCCCCGTTCACCGAGAGGTTAAATGCAAGCGTTTCCGCGAGGATTATTTCGTAGCGGGGGCACAGGACCATTTCAAAATCGAAAAAATAATCGTCGATTCCGATGACGACGGACTCGTTGAAACAATGAAAAAGCAGATTGCGACCACAAAGCCGGAAACAAGAATAGTCGCGTACTGCGGCGGCGACTACTTCTATCGCTTAACGCTTATAGATAAGGATTATATTAAGACCGAGGTGCTGCCGGAAATGTCAAAGGCATACTGCGGAATAGACATAGTTATTTTAAATAAGCTGATAATTGACGATATTCTCCACATTTCCGAGGAGGAATATGAGGAGAGGGTACATTCCACAAGGAGCCATGCAAGCTGTTTAAGGGATGTTCAGGCGGGCGAATACGACATCATGTTCATAATGAACCCCGTAAAAACCGAACAAATTAAGAATGTAACGGCGGCGGGCGAGAAAATGCCCAAATGCACGGTAAGCGTGTTCCCGAAGCCGTCGGTCGGAGTTTTGATTAATATAAAGGAAAACTAAAAAAACATCGAAAAAAAAAGCTTGACAAATTATGGCGGGTTTGCTATAATGATATAGTGACCGCATTGAATGGGTTTTCAATTCGCGTATACCGCGAAACCCACGACAGCGTGTCCTCATAAATATAAGAGGAGGTGTTTTTATGTACGCAGTAATCGTAACAGGCGGAAAGCAGTATAAGGTATCGGAAGGCGATGTTCTTTTCGTAGAGAAGCTTGAAGCCGAAGAAGGCTCGGCGGTAACTTTCGATCAGATACTTTTAGCCGGTGAGGGCGATAACGTAACCGTAGGCGCTCCGACAGTAGCGGGTGCGACTGTTGAGGCAAAGGTTCTTAAGAACGGCAAGTCGAAAAAGATTTACGTTTTCAAGATGAAGAGAAAGAAGAACGAGCGTAAAAAGCAGGGTCACAGACAGCCCTACACAAAAATCGAAATTACAAAGATTAACGCATAATTAAGATAGCGAGGTGTTTTAAATGGCTCATAAAAAAGGTATGGGTAGTACAAAGAACGGCCGTGACAGCGAGTCCAAAAGACTTGGCGCTAAGCGTGCAGACGGTCAGTTTGTATTAGCGGGCAACATTCTTGTAAGACAGAGAGGAACCAAAATTCATCCGGGTACCAATGTAGGTATCGGCAGCGATGATACATTGTTCGCTCTTGTTGACGGCAAGGTTAAGTTCGAGAGAAAAGGCAGAGATAAGACACAGTGCAGTGTTTATGCCGACTAATCAGAAAAATACAGGGCGGACGGATGTTCCGCCCTATTTCTTTGGGAGAAAAAAGATAAAGATAAGGCAATATACAAAATCTGACGCGGAACAGGCGATTAAAATCTGGAACGAGATAGTCGTAGAGGGCGTTGCGTTCCCTCAAACGGAGGAGCTTAATACGCACAGCGGCAATGAATTTTTTATGTCGCAGTCATTTACCGGAGTAGCAGAAAGGGACAACGAGATTGTCGGATTGTACATACTGCATCCGAACAATGTCGGACGCTGCGGACATATATGCAACGCAAGCTATGCAGTAAAATCGGATTTGCGCGGACAGCATATAGGCGAGATGCTTGTAACGCACTGTAAGGAAACCGCAAAATCTCTCGGATTCAGAATCTTGCAGTTTAACGCCGTTGTCAGCACCAACGAGCGCGCATTAAGGCTGTATAAAAAATTGGGATTTGTTCAGCTCGGTACTATTCCGGGCGGCTTCCTTTTGAAAAACGGCGAATATGAGGACATCATTCCGCACTACTGCACCCTTGTCTGATAATGTAAAACCGCGGACAGGATACGAAGCATACAAAAAACTCTTGAAAATCAAGCTTATCGCTTGGTTTCAAGAGTTTTTACACTTAAAATTATTTCATACTGATTTAATCTATGTTATCCATCATCTTTATCATATTGCTGCAAAGCGACTTGACCTGAAGCTTATATTGCTCAACCTCGCTCTTTACGTTGAGCATTTCCTGATGCTTCCTTATATGCTCCTCGTCAATCTGCTTCGACAGACGCGCCGCGTCAAGCTTTGCTTTACTGATTATCGTCTGAGCCTCGATATTCGTGTTGTTCCTTATATCGTCCGCTGACTGTCTTGCAACCTCAAGCGACTTCTGCATGGTTTCTTCAAGCTGTTTATAATGCTCAATCGTTTTTGTCATGAGTGCAAGGCGATCCTTCAACGCCTGATTTTCCTTGCCCAGAGTTTCATAATCCTGAATTATCGCATCCAAAAAATCATCGACCTCATCACAATCATAGCCTTTAATTTTTTTTGAAAATTCCTTGTTCTGAATATCTATAGGTCTTATCATACCGCCGCCTCCTTTTTTTCACAGCGCATTCGGTTAAGCGCTGAATTTCACAGTTATATGAAGTCTGCCGCTTCGCGTTTCACTTCCCGCTTCCTCAAGAAAAAACCGCCCGTGTCCGCGAACCGAAATTAAATCGCCTTCCTTTACGTTCCGCGATAAATGAACCGCGTCGCGGTAATTCAATTTAACCTTTCCCGCGCTTATGAGGCGCGTACTTTCATTCCGCGACATTTTAAGCGCACCCGCTATAACCGCGTCAAGCCGAAGCGACGCGCAGGTGGTTTCAAAAATCACATATTTTCTTGGGGGAATATCTATATCCCCGCCGCCGAGAATCTCGGCTTTAACCCCTATATTGGAAATTTTACTGATATTTCCGCAAATATATTCCGCTATATCGCTGTATACAAAAGCATATGCGCCATTTTCCTCAATCAGAATATCCCCTGTTTGCGCTCGGTCTATACCCAGCGACATAATCGTTCCGAGATAATCTCGGTGGGATAGCTTTTTTGAAAAATTGGAGGTGAATTTTATAACCGACAGCGGAAACTTATCCTGCTCCGCTTCCTCCCATTCGGGAAAAACACCGAGGATTTTCCGCTCGCAGTCCTCATATCCTCCCCACAGCATGACATTATAGCCATACGGGAAAGACATATTATCCGTTATATCGGCAATTTCCCCTCCGTCAAGAAATCGGGAAAAGCGCGGCTTTGCATATTTATCACACAGCAAAAACAAATCCGATACCTTCGCCAGAAGAATTTTACATTGCCCAGTCAAAGCTGTTCCTTGCCTGTTCCTTGATATTGTCGCCGGTAATGTCGATATTTCTCGGCGCCGCAACGAATATGCCGCCGCTTACGCGTCTTATATTGCCGCTAACTCCGTAAACAGCTCCGGCAACAAAATCAACTATGCGGCGCGCCTCGTCCGCGTCAAGCATACCGACATCAAAAATAACCATTCTGCCGCCCTTTACCTCGTCGGCAACCTTGGTTGAAGCATCGAAATTTTCGGGCTTTATTATTCTTACTCTTGACTGATTTACAGAATTAAGCGGTACAACCTTAGATGATGTACGTCTGGGGAAGGTATGCGTCGAAGCTCTCGGGGCGCTGTCCTCTTCCTCCACATCATCCTCATCATAATATTCGTCGTCATAATATTCATCGGTTTCCAAGCCGATAAAGTTTTTAACCGTATTTAAAAAGCTCATCTCAGATATTCCTTTCTACATCTTTGAATAATCGCGCGCGCCGAAAACGGCACTGCCGACTCTGACCATATTAGCGCCATGCTCGATAGCCGTTTCATAATCGCCGCTCATACCCATAGACAGATATTGCATACTAATATTATCGCATATAATTCGACTTCTGTCAACAAAAAGTTTTCTCATGTTATCAAAATGTAAAATATTTTCGTTCGGATTGTCGGTTTTTGGTGCAATTGTCATAAGTCCCGTTACTCGCACATGGTTAAGCGCGCCGGCGTGTTCAAGCAATGTATCAAGCTCCTCCGGTCTGATTCCCGACTTTGTTTCCTCACCGGATATATTTACCTGAATCAAAATATCCATTATCAAATCATGCTTCATCGCCTGACGTTCAATCTCGTCCATAAGCTTTACGGAGTCCACCGAATGAATAAGACATACCTTATCGATTATATATTTTACCTTATTCGTTTGCAGATGCCCGATGAGGTGCCACTTTACCGGTTTAACATATTCATATTTATCGCGCACCTCCTGCGGCTTGTTTTCGCCTATATCGGTAACGCCGAGGTCGATTGCCTCGTTCATCATTTCCGCGGGATGCGTTTTCGTAACGGCTACAAGCGTTATATCATCGCGCCGCCTGCCGCTTCTTTCAGCCGCCGCCGTTATTCTTTTTTCAACCTCTTTCAGATTTTCCGCTATGTTCAAAGCGCTCAACTCCTATCTCTCTCCTATTACAATCCTTTCCATACGCGACAGCTTATTCTCCGCGTCATCCGTGGATTCAATTATTACAAAGGATTTCTCCATATCCGTATAAAGTATTTCGCATTCACAGGTGTATTTTGTCTTGCCTATCTCTCCGATTACGCTGTAATTGCCGTCCTCGTCCGTATATATTGCCTGTATCGGAACCTTGTAGCCGGTGTAATCCTCAAATATCAAATCAACATCCGCCTCGCGGTATGAGAACGCGTTCTCAAAATAGGTCGGACATTTTACAAGAACCACCGACATTCCGTTCTCGTCGCTGTCGCCGATATAGCTTATGGTAGCCTTTAGCTTTTCATTCGCCATATTTTTAAATCTAACCTGGATCGAGGTGTTCTCCTCGATACCCGAAAGGCGCGAGGATTCAACCGGCAGCAGAATGTACCATACATGATTGTTCACGATTTTACATACGGGATCGCCCGCCTGAACGGTTGACGAGGACTTATCCTCGCGGTTTCCGGGGTTTACGGACTGTATGTAATCCGCCGTATACGATTCCACAGCATCGGGGGTAAGCTCATTTTCAAGCCCATCAAGGTATGTTGTAAAAATGCCGGAAATATCGGTATAGATTTCGGATTTATTCGAGCCTATGCTGCGCTCTATTTCCTCCTTTTGGCTTGTAAGCTCGCTTACCTTGTCCGTGCGGGTTATATCTTCTCCGCGCCGCAGACTGTTTATGTCGTCCTTGTACTGCACTATCGATGAAATATCATTCTCACTCGCGGCGGTTATTATTTCCGAGATTCGCGTGGCGATTTCGTTTTCAACCGAAAGGTAATCGGAGGCGTATGATTCACTCTTTTCGGTTTCCTTTTCGATTTTTTTATCTATATTGTAAAGCTCTTTCAAGAGATCCTTGTCCACGCTTCCGCCGTAAATCGTGCTTATAAGCGAATCCTTCGCCACGCGCGAACCCTCCGTCGCATTATTATAAACGATTCCGTCGCTGCCCGCGTAATATACGTGCTCCTCACGAACGATAAGTCCCTCGGCGCTTATGCTCTTTTCCTCGTCCGTAACTACAGCTTCGATGGTATCAACGGGCGTCATTACATATTTAATTCCGTATCCCAGCGCCGCCGCGACCGCTATAAAGAATACAATAGCAAAAAATTTTTTCATGTCGGTATTCCCTTCAATAAGGGGCAAATCCCCTACGTTATATACACCGCCAAAGTGGGCGGAAACGTCCCGATTCAGCTATGAATTAAGACGTATAAATCATGTTACTGTATAAAATTTGATAAGCTCGGCTTCAAATAAATACATATGTTAAATACTATTATATAA
>JAJBTG010000058.1:4241-6617 GCA_020860985.1 Oscillospiraceae bacterium | reverse complement strand
TCCTGGTTGTAATCGGTATCGGCGGCTCGTATCTGGGAGCGAGAGCCGCAGTTGAAATGCTTCAGCATTCGTTCTATAACGCTCTTGACGCGGACAAGAGAAAGGGACCTGCGATTTTCTTCGCCGGCAACAATATCAGCTCTACATATATGGCTGATTTGCTTGAAACAATCGAGGGCAAGGATATTTCGGTAAACGTAATTTCAAAGTCGGGAACAACAACGGAGCCGGCTATCGCTTTCAGAATTTTCAAGGACTTGCTTGAAAAGAAATACGGTAAGGCGGGCGCAAAGGAAAGAATTTACGCTACGACCGATAAGGCTCGCGGCGCGCTGAAATCGCTTGCGGACGAGGAGGGTTACGAAACCTTCGTTATCGCCGACGACATCGGCGGAAGATATTCGGTTCTTACGGCGGTAGGTTTGCTTCCGATTGCCGCGGCGGGTATAGATATTGACGCTATGATGCAGGGCGCGGGCGAAGCTATGCAGGAATACGCAAATCCCAATCTTGCGGAAAATCAATGCTATCAGTATGCGGCTGTAAGAAATTGTCTTGCAAGAAAAGGCAAGACTGTTGAAATGATGGTGAACTATGAGCCGGCGCTTCACTATTTCGGAGAATGGTGGAAGCAGCTTTATGGCGAGAGCGAGGGCAAGGACAACAAGGGTATTTTCCCGGCTGCCGCCGATTTCTCAAGCGACCTTCATTCAATGGGTCAGTATATACAGCAGGGACAGAGAATTTTGTTTGAAACAGCCGTTCTTGTTGAAAATCCGAGAAAGGATATAACAATTGAGGCCACCGCGGATAATATCGACGGTTTGAACTTCCTTGCGGACAAGACCATCGATTATGTAAATTCAAAGGCGGCTCAGGGAACTGCACTTGCTCATACGGACGGTCAGGTACCGAACCTTGCGGTCAGGGTTCCGGCTCTCGACGCGTATAACTTCGGTAAAATGGTATACTTCTTTGAAAAGGCGTGCGGAATTTCAGGCTATCTTTTAGGCGTCAATCCGTTCGACCAGCCGGGAGTTGAAGCATACAAAAAGAATATGTTCGCGCTTTTGGGCAAGCCCGGATATGAGGATCAGAAAGCGGCTCTTGAGGCACGCTTGTCGTAATTGAGTAAAATCCGTCGCAGCGTAATTTACGCGGCGGCTAAAATAAAAAATATATTAAAGGAGGAAGATTAACATGGTTGAACTTCTTATTGGCAAAAAAGTCACAGGAAAAACAAAGGCTCTTATTGAAAGCGTAAACAACGCTTCGTCGGTTGCAAAGGGCAACGTAGTATTTATCAGCGACAATACAAGCAGAAGTATGTATGACATTAAGTCAAAGGTAAGAATGGCTGATACCTCTGAATTTGACATTGAAGCGTATAATGAATTTTTCGGATTTATCTGCGGTATTGTAAGCCGTGATTTTGACGTTACAAATATATTCATTGACGGTATATTCAGAATTGTCGGAACGACTGAGCTTGACGGTTTTGAGAGCTTCCTTGAAAGACTGGAATCGATGAGCGCAAAATTCAATATTCAATTTGTAATTTCGGTAAGTATTGACGCGGACACGGCTCCGGAATATATTAAGAAATTATCGGTATAATTACATAAAACACACTTGGAGGTTTATACAAAGATGCAGTATCAGAGTACGAGGGACAAGAGCATATCGGTAAGCTCGGCGGATGCTATAAAGACCGGTCTGAGCGCCGAGGGAGGTCTGTTTGTTCCGGAAAGCTTTCCCTCGGTTAATTTAGATGAAATTGAAGATTTGGCAGGCAAAACATATCAGGAAAGAGCGTATTTTGTGCCCCGCCGATGAATCACCGAACTTACCCACGAGGCATTACAGCCTTGCATATCCAGCGCTTACACCAAAGACAAGTTTGAAACCGCCGCAAGCGCACCTGTTTATAAGCTTAACGACAGTGCGTATGTTCTTGAATTATGGCACGGACCCACCTGTGCGTTCAAGGATATGGCGCTGCAAATACTTCCGCATTTGCTCACTACTTCAATGAAAAAAACAAACGAGGACAAGGAGATTGTTATACTTGTCGCAACCTCCGGCGATACCGGAAAGGCTGCGCTTGAAGGCTTTAAAGATGTTGAAGGAACGAGAATTATAGTGTTCTATCCGGATATCGGCGTAAGCGAGATTCAGAAGCTTCAGATGGTTACACAGGAGGGAAACAACGTAAGCGTTGCCGCAGTCAGAGGAAATTTCGATGACGCTCAGAGCGGCGTCAAGAAAATCTTTACCGACGTTTCCTACAAGGAATTGCTTGCAAGAAATCGCTTCAAGCTGTCCTCCGCGAATTCAATCAACTGGGGCAGACTTGTTCCGCAGATTGTATATTAT
>JAJBTG010000058.1:0-4231 GCA_020860985.1 Oscillospiraceae bacterium | reverse complement strand
ACAATGTTTTTACGGCTTTCATTAACACCGTAGTGTCCACTAAAAACCGAGATTTCGATACCACGATTTCTCCGTCGATGGATATTCTTATCTCGTCAAATCTTGAGCGCTTCCTGTTTGACCTTACCGGCGAGGACGATAGCGTTATCGCCGACTGGATGAATCAGCTTAACACCGAGGGCGAATATGAAATTTCTGCCGATGTTAAGGAAAAATTGCAGTCGATGTTCTCAGCGGGTTCTTCAAACGACGCGGAAACAATGGCGGCTATCAAGGAGTATTCCGAAAAATACGATTACGTTATCGACACTCATACGGCTGTCGCAATGTCCGTTTATGACAAATATGTGTACAATACGGGCGATAAGACAAAGACTGTTATCGCGTCAACGGCAAGTCCGTTCAAGTTTAGTCAGAGCGTGCTTATAGCGTTGGGCGGTCATGGCGAGGTTGTCGGCAAGGACGAGTTTACATTGCTTGAGGAGCTTTCCAAAAAGAGCGGAACGCATATTCCGAAGTCATTGGGAGAGCTTAAGAACAAGTCTGTAATTTTTGACCTTGTATGCGACAAGGAGCAATTGCAGGATGTTGTAAGCGACTTCTTAATGGTCGAATAGAAAAAAATCAATTCGGCGCATTGCCGCATAAATGTGTCTGCGAGACAGATTTTTGCGGCTTAATGCGGCGTACATAAAAAATGCGGATATATGTCCGCGTTTTTTTGAATAAAATCATTGTCGAAAGGGAGGAAAATCATGCGTTCTACACAGGAATTAAAAAATGATTTGAAGAACGGCAGATATTCGGATATACTTACATATATATACAGGACTGTAAACACTCAAAAATGCGCAGGCCGTTATCTTGAGGTCATTGATGAATTTGAAAAAACCTTTGGCGCAGCGGATGAGCTTGCGCTGTTTAGCGCACCGGGACGAACGGAAATAGGCGGAAATCACACGGACCACCAGCACGGCTGTGTCCTTGCTGCAAGCGTTAATCTTGATGTTATCGCTGCGGCGCGTCCCAACGGTACCAATCAAATTCGCATTCAGTCAAGAAATTATAAAATGGATATAATTGACCTTGGCGATTTGGAAATTCACCCGGAGCAATTTGATAAGGCGATAGCTCTGATACGCGGAGTTGTCAGAAAATTTGTTGATTTGGGGTATCCGGTTAAAGGGTTCGACGCATATACGATTTCAAATGTTCTCAAGGGTTCGGGACTTTCATCCTCGGCGGCGTTCGAGGTGCTTGTCGGAACCATTGTAAACGGACTTTTCTGCGACGGCGAGGTCAGCGCGGTTGATATAGCCAAGTTCGGACAATTCGCGGAAAATGTATATTTCGACAAGCCGAGCGGATTGATGGATCAAATGGCATCGTCAGTGGGTTCGGTTGTTGCGATAGATTTTGAAAGCACGGAAAATCCTAAAATTAAAAAGGTTGATATGAATTTAAAGCAGTACGGTCACGCGCTCTGCATTATAGATTCCGGCGCGGACCATGCGGATTTAACCGATGAATACGCTACAATTCCATCAGATATGAGGGAGGTTGCGGAGTTCTTCAGAAAGGAATATCTTCGTGAGGTGGACGAAGCGGAATTTATGTCAAGCATAATGTAATTAGCCGCAAAAATAAATATTTACGGCGGTGTTTTGCGCGCTATGAATTTAATCCGCCTTAACCGCTACGCGCAGGAGGAAGTCGCGGCGCTTAAAACAAACGACTTTGACGAATTTTTAAGACTTAACAAGCTGTCGGGACGCTCGTCATATATGTATCTGCAAAACGTATTTGCGCCGAGTATGCCGAAGGCTCAGGCGGTTTCTCTGACGCTTGCGCTGTGCGACGAAATTCTCGGCGAGCGCGGTTCTTACAGAGTGCATGGCGGCGGATTTGCCGGAACTGTTCAGGCATTCGTACCGGTTGAAATGCTGGATGAGTTTAAATCGAGAATCGAAGCGGTACTGGGTGAGGGAATGTGCCATGTATTGTCTGTGCGCCCCGTGGGAGGATACGAATTAAAATAGGAACGGTAATATTTATTGTACATATACTTAATAAATCGATGAGGAACATTTTTTCGTCGGTTCTCTGTGAAACACAATTATCGGTGTAACTGTCATTCAAACCACGATTGACGCGTTACAATCAACCGGCGGCAAGATTGTGCTGTTGGAGGGTACATATAACATATCGGCACAAATATCGCTCGCAAGCAAGAGCAACATTACAATAGAGGGTCAAGGTGCGGGAACGATTTTAACCACGACCTCGGATATTGACGCATTGTACCTGTATCATTCAACCGGCTGCCGCATATCATCGCTTGCTATAACGACATCGGTTGAATCTCCTGCGGATGGCTGCGCTATAAGCAGCGATAATGCGGACAATAACATTATATCCAACTGTATAATAGACGGCAATTACAACTTATAATGTCATCGCAAATAATTTCGTATATGATGGATCAGGAGAGATAGACGGTATAAATTCAAGAGGCGCGAAGAATAGCATTGTTGGGAATACGATACTCAACGGATATTACGGTATATACATCTATGATAATCAGTCGCTTGTGTCCGGCAATGTAGTATATGGTATGTCTATGAACGCGATAAGGTTGAGTACATCGTGCGAAGATACGCTTGTTATTGGCAATCATACCCTTAACAGCAGTGTTGTCGACGGCGGCAGTAATAATACGGTAGTAAACAACTTGACATAAGGAGGTCTAACCGATGAAATACAGATTTATAAACGATAAATTACAGCTTGTACGCTACATAATGGCGGTAATCGAGGAGCATACCGCGCCTACCGAGGACGGTGAGGAAACCGTAACCGATACGATTGAATTTACGGCGGCGACCGAGGAGGAAAGGGACAAGCTATTAACGCGTTATCCCGACGCGACGGTTGAGGAGATTGACAACACGGGGTATGAATACCTCGAAAGCACGAGTTGGACACCGGAGCAGATTGCAAACGGTGAGCTTGACACAGCGATTGAAGACGGTGAGCTGCCGATGTCGCAAGAGGAAATTAACGCTATGCTGATATTGGAAATTGCGGCGTTAAAGGCAGGAGGTACGGAGTAATGAGTAAGGCACTTATTAAGAAATATTACAACAAGGGTCTGTTTACCGAGGAACAGCTCAATAGCTTTGTTTCGGCGGGGTATATTACCGAGGCGGACAAGACGGAGATTGTCGGGGCGTCTTAAAATTTATAAAAGGGCTTGACGCACGTATTAATACGTGTTATAATAATATCATAAAAATCGGCGTTGAGGTGATACTATGAAATATAGCGAGTTGAAAAGGCTGCTGAAAAAGAACGGGTGTTCTTTTCTATGTGAGGGCAATCGTCATGAAATATGGTACAGTCCGAAAACGGACGCGGAGTTTCCGGTCGGCAGACACAATTCGCAGGAGGTTATGCCGGGAACGCTGAAAGCGATATTAAAGCAAGCGGGTATTAAATAACGCGAGGAGGAATAAGTATGTCAAAATATGTTTATCCGGCGGTTTTTACAAAGGAAAACGGCGGCTATTCAATAGCATTTCCCGATATTGAAAGCTGCTTCACGCAGGGCGAGGATTTGCAGGACGGCATCGAAAACGCGCAGGACGCGCTTTGTCTTACGCTTTACCGCGCTGAGGCGGAGGGTAAACCGATACCGGCGGCGAGCGAGCCACAGGCGGTAAAGGTGAGGGACGGCGAATTTGTAACGCTTATCGCCTGCGATACGCTTGAATATGAGCGATTTTTTAAAAACAAGTCGGTCAAAAAGACGCTGACAATTCCCGAATGGCTTAACGATATGGCAGTACGGGAAAATGTGAATTTTTCAAACGCGCTGCAAAACGCGCTGATGGAACAGTTGAATATTACGAAATAAGGCTTGAAAGAGCGTCGTGAAAAAAGCGGCGCTTTTTTGGTGCAAAAATTTATAGGGAGGTTAATTATGGACACAGCAATAACACGTGCGGAGCATGAGGAGTTTCGGCGCATGGTGGACGCGAATTTTGACGCGCTCACCGTGGAGGATAAGCGGCTTAATGAGCGGCTGAAGGTCGTTGAGGAAACGAACAGGCAAATAAGCGATATGAACATCACATTGCAGAAGCAGAGAGACATATTACAAAGCTGTCGAAAAACATATCGGCAATTGCAAAGGCACAGGACGCGGAAAACAAGCGCTTAAAGGAGCTTG
>JAJBTG010000010.1:3971-6621 GCA_020860985.1 Oscillospiraceae bacterium | reverse complement strand
CGCCGTATGCTGATTATTAACATAATTTTGCCTGATATTAAAATAATTTTTAAAATACTCTTGCATTTTTATTCAATATGGTGTATAATACTGTCCATGACAATTTTAAAACGAATTACTCATACGTTGGTATTTTTGAAAGGGGTTATACAGATGCTGAACGAAATAATAGAGCTTGATAAAAAATATTATATGAATACATTCGGAGATCGTCTGCCGGTATGCTTCAAAAGCGGAAACGGCATTAAGCTGACTGCCGACGACGGTAAGGAATACTATGATTTACTGGGCGGTATCGCGGTAAATGCGTTGGGACACAGCCATCCGAAATTTATCGCCACGCTGAAAAATCAGCTTGATAAGCTCATACACACATCGAGTCTTTATTACATAGAAAACCAGGCAAAGCTTGCCGAAAAGCTTGTAAAAAGCACCTGCGCCGACAGAGTATTTTTTGCGAACAGCGGCGCGGAGGCTAACGAGGGAGCATTTAAGCTTGCAAAAATTTATTTCTACAAGCAAGGAATTGAAAAGAATGAGATTATAACACTCGACAAATCATTCCACGGCAGAACCCTCGCAACGGTCGCGGCAACCGGTCAGGCTAAATATCAGAAGCCGTATAAGCCGCTCACTCCCGGATTTATTCAGGTTGAGCCTAACAGCTATGAAGCCGTTGAAGCGGCGGTAACGGATAAAACCGCGGCGATTATGATTGAATTGATTCAGGGTGAAAGCGGAGTTTATCCGATGGATAAGGAATATGTTCAAAAGCTCAGACAGCTTTGCGATGAGAAAAATATATTGCTTATTTTCGATGAGGTTCAAACCGGCATGGGAAGAACGGGACATCTTTTCGCTCATCAGATGTACGGTGTTGAGCCGGATATTTTCACCGCCGCAAAAGCGTTGGGCGGCGGAGTACCTATCGGCGCCGTTCTTGCGTCAGAAAAGGTCGCGTCGGCGTTTGAGCCGGGCGACCACGGAACAACCTTCGGCGGAAACCCGCTGGCAACGGCTGCCGGTCTTGCGGTTCTTGATATTTTCGAAGAGGAAAAGCTCGTTGAAAACGCCGATGAAATGGGTAAATATTTCAAAAATCAGCTGGAGGATTTACGCGCGGCGCACGGCGACAAAATTACAGAAATCCGTTCGGCGGGTCTGCTTATCGGCATCGAGCTTAAGGAAGATATTGCCAAGGATATATTCGGCAGACTGTTTAAGGACGGCTTCCTGACGAGCCTGTGCGGCGGAAAAACAATAAGAATTGCCCCGCCGCTGATTATTACAAAGTCGGATATTGACGTGTTTATAAACGAGCTGGAGGAAGTCTTGCAATAAACGCAAAATATAACTAAATTAAGATTTCCCCGTAAACTCGCTTTGCGCAGTAACCTTGCTACGCAAGATTACGGCTATAGGCGGCGGGGTTTTACCACATATTTAATATGCCGTTTGATAACGGCGGAACGGAGTTTGAAATGAAGGATTTAATAAGCTTACATGATTTAACCGCAAACGAGGTTCAGGATCTTCTGAACCTGGGTTTAAAATTGAAAAAGGAATTAAAAAGCGGAATACCCCATCCCATTTTAAAGGGTAAAACGCTCGGTATGATTTTTACAAAATCGTCTACAAGAACGCGCGTTTCGTTTGAGGTTGGCATGACGCAGCTCGGCGGTTACCCGCTGTTCCTGTCGTCGAATGATATTCAGCTCGGACGCGGCGAAACAATTCACGATACGGCAAAAGTATTGGAGCGTTATCTGGACGGAATTATGATTCGTACCTATGCCCACTCGGATGTTCTGGAGCTGGCAGAGGAGGCTGATATTCCCGTAATAAACGCCCTTACCGACTTGCTTCATCCGTGTCAGGTGCTTGCGGATTTAATGACCGCATATGAGCACAAGGGCAAGCTGAAAGGCTTAAAGCTTGCCTATATCGGCGACGGAAACAATATGGCACATTCTCTGATGTACGGCTGCGCGAAGGTAGGAATGGACTGCGCAATCGCGACACCCGCAAATTATCGGTGCGACGCCGAGGTTACGGCAAACGCCAAGGAGGATTTCAAGGCAAGCGGTGCAGTCCTGACCCTAACGGAGGACCCCGAGGAGGCTATACAAAACGCCGACGTAGTCTACACCGACACATGGGTTTCGATGGGACAGGAGGCTGAAAAAGCGGAACGCCAGAAAATATTTATGCCGTATCAGGTAAATAAAGAGCTGTTCGCAAAAGCCGACAGCGAGGCGATTTTCATGCACTGTCTGCCGGCATACAGGGGTTTTGAGGTTACAGAGGACGTAATCGACGGAAAGCAGAGCGTAATTTTTGATGAGGCTGAAAATCGTCTGCACGCTCAAAAAGCTGTAATGGCAACGCTTATGGGCTGAGATTTCGGCTTTAATAAAACAGGAGGAATGTAGATGTTATCGGATTATCAATCGCTGTTCCAGGTGCGTTTGGCAAATTATGACGATATTCCCGCGATTATGAATATAACAAGGGAAGGGTTCGTTAAATACCGCGAGCTTTCGGGAGCGGACCATCTTGCCGCGCTCGAGGAAAGCTATAACGATGTAAAAAAAGATATAAACACAAAGGTCGTGCTGCTCGCCCTTGCGGACGGTGAACCGGGGGGCCG
>JAJBTG010000010.1:0-3961 GCA_020860985.1 Oscillospiraceae bacterium | reverse complement strand
ATTTATCAAGGTTTGACGGTAAGGTGACAAGTCAAAATAACGGAAGCGGCTAATCAATAATGATTCTTGTCGATAAAATCATGGTTAAAACGGGCGTTACAAAAATTTCGCGCCACACCGGCGCGAAGATAACCTCGCTTATAAGATTTTATTACGGCAGAGGTTTTTACATAGATTCAACGGATAAATCGCGCGGATATGTGCGCGCGCTGCTGATTAAGGAATATTCGCAGAAGGACTGTTAGTGGGCAAATTTGATGCACCCAAGCAGCAAAAAATAAATCGGACAAAACCCTTACGGTTCTGTCCAAAGCTATATCGGACTCGCAAATACGCGCGTCCGATTTTATTTTAATTTCATCGCTTCATAAATCAAATCCATATCAAGGCTGCTTCTTACAATATCCGCAAGCTTGTCATATTCGCGCTCCTTATGCTCTTCCATCCCGATAAATTCAATATCGCCCATATCGATGCCCTTTTTCTCACACAAACACCTCACAAGCTCCGCCGCGCATTTATCAAAAATACCGTGGATATAGCTCCCGTATACGTTGTGGCTGCACATACCGTCGCTGCCGCCGTTCGAGAGCCGCGTCATCACACCTCCCAGGCATTCGGATTTACCCATATGTATCTCATAGCCGGAAAACTCCGTACCGCTTATCCCTTTCAGCGTGCCCGATACGTTATTAAAAACTCCGTCCACGCGTGTGCGCTTCTTTTCCTCCTCAAAAACAGTAAGCATCTGCAAAAGTCCCAAGCCGCGTATTCTTCCGCCGCCCTCAACGCCCGATAAATCCGCGATTTCCTCGCCAAGCATCTGATAGCCACCGCAAATTCCGAATATCACCTTGCCGCTCTCGGCAGCCTTCAAAACCGCCGCTTCAAGACCGTTGCTCCGCATCCATTTTAAATCATCGATAGTATTTTTTGTGCCCGGAAGAATTATCATGTCGGGATTTTTCAGCTCCGAAACATTGCTCACATAACGAACGGAAACCCCGTCAAACCGCTCAAATACATTGAAATCCGTAAAATTTGAAATCCTCGGAAATCGTATTACCGCTATATCTATCGCGCCGATACGCCTGTTTTTGAAGCGTTCCGAAAGGCTGTCCTCGTCGTCGATATCTATATCCATATACGGTACAACTCCCGCCACCTTAATTCCCGTCAGGCTCTCAAACATTTTAAGTCCCGGCTCTAAAATTTTGACATCGCCCCGGAACTTGTTTATAAGAGTGCCCTTTATCCGCGCTCTTTCGTCAGGCTCCAAAAGCTCGATTGTGCCGTATAGCTGCGCAAAAACTCCGCCTCGGTCAATATCTCCCACAAGCAAAACGGGACAATCGGCAAGCTTAGCCATGCCCATATTTACTATGTCGTTTTCTTTCAAATTTATTTCCGCCGGACTGCCCGCCCCCTCAATAACGATTATGTCGTATTCCTCGGCAAGCGAATTGTATGCGCGCATGATTTCCGGGATAAGCTCCGTCTTGTACTTAAAGTAATCGGCCGCGCTCATATTGGCGCGAATCTCGCCGTTGACAATGACCTGCGAGCCTACGTTGCTTGTGGGTTTGAGCAAAATCGGGTTCATCAAAACCGACGACTTTATCCCCGCCGCCTCTGCCTGAACGACCTGCGCGCGTCCCATCTCAAGCCCCTCATCGGTTATATAAGAATTAAGCGCCATATTCTGCGATTTAAACGGTGCGGCTTTGTAGCCGTCCTGCTTGAATATACGGCACAGCGCCGCCGCGATTATACTCTTTCCCGCATTTGACATCGTTCCCTGTATCATTATCGCTTTTGCCAATTATTTCAACTCCTTTAACGCGCCTATAAGCGCGGCGTTTTCCTCATGCAGCCTCACAGCCGCCCTGTAAAATCCTTCGTCAAGGCCGCGAAAATTTTCACAGCTTCTTATCAGAATACCTTTCTCCAATAACGAACGGTATATTTTAGTGTCCCCTTTGAAAAACACATAATTAGCTTTGGAATTATATGTTATAAATCCCAATTCGCTCAATTCCCGCCGCAGAAAGTCACGCTCACTATTAATGTATTTTACCGATTTTTCCACATATTCCGTATCGGACAAAGCCGCGGTGCCGGTAATCTGCGCCAAGGCGCTTACGCTCCAGCTTTGCATTGCGTTTCTTACGGCATTTATTATTTTAGTGTCCCCAATCATATATCCGAGCCGCATTCCCGCCATGGCGTAAAGCTTGGTAAACGCTTTTATAACAACCGCTTTCCCCACCGCCGAATATCCGTCCTCGACAAAATCCATAAAGCACTCGTCAACAACAGCAACAATTCCGTTGTTCGAGCATTTTTCTAAAATCCCGTCCATCAATTCAACATCAATCACATTCCCGACGGGATTGTTTGGATTGCAAATAAACACCATATCTATGTCGCTTATAAACTAAAGAAAACTCTCCGTCAATTCAACGCCGTTTCCCTCGCTTAAAACGAAAAATTTTATCTCGCAGCCGACGCTCAACAACGCCTTTTCATATTCTGAAAATGTAGGCGCAATAAGCAGCGCACGTCTTGGATTTACCGCCCTTACAATCGAAAAAATCAAGTCCGCCGCGCCGTTGCCGCAAAGAATATTTTCCGTCTGCACGCCCTCGCGCTCCGCTATTTTTGCGCGAAGCAGCGCACATTCCGCGTCGGGATATACCGAAAGCCTGTCCGCGTTCTCAATTATTGCCGCGCGCACTCCGGCGGGCATACCGAACGGATTTATATTTGCCGAAAAATCAAGTCGAACGTCGTTTCTGTAAATATCTCCGCCATGCTCAAATCTTTTCATAAGCTCACCCATATAATTAATTTAACGCACACGCATAAAATCAGCGATAAAACCGATACGGTATACATCAGCGCGTCCGCCCGCCTTATATCCTCCGCTTCAATCCGCCGCACAGCGTCGCCGATTGTCGGCTTTTCCACCGGCTTGCCGAAATAGTATGCGTTGCCGGCAAGCTCAACATCGAGAGCGCCCGCCATAACCGACTCCGTCTGAGCGGAGTTCGGGCTTGAGTGTTTTCTTGAATCGCGCCTGTGCATTTTTACCGCGTTCTTAAAATCCATTCTAAGCAGAAACGCCGCAAAAATCATCAGGTATGCCGACACTCTTGACGGTATGTAATTTAAAACATCGTCCAGCCTTGCCGAACACCGTCCAAAATAAATATATCTGTCATTTTTATATCCAACCATTGAATCCATTGTGTTTACCGCCTTGTAAAAAAATCCTCCCGCTCCTCCGAAAATCAAAAAAATCAGCGGCGCGGTAACTCCGTCCGATGTGTTCTCCGCGACTGTTTCAACAGCCGCCTTTATTATTCCGCTTTCGTCAAGCGGCTGCGTATCACGCCCGACAATCATAGAAAGCGCATAACGGGATTTTTTCAAATCACCCGATTTCAGCGCGTCATAAACCCTCATGCTCTCCGTCTTGAGCGACCGCGCCGCAACGCATTGCCAACACATGATTGCCTCGACGGCAAATCCCGCCCACGGATTTATTCTGTACGCGAAAATAAGAACCGCAAGCGGAACAACCGTTGAAATTATCAATACAAGCACAGTCATTAATCCGCCGCCTATAAGCTCACCGCATTTGTTTTTCGAGAAAATCCGACGTATTATTTTCTCAAGCGCGGTAATTATTTTTCCGATAAAACACACGGGATGCGGAATCGAATGTGGGTCGCCTATAAGCGCGTCGATTATGAATCCGACAACCATTGCCGCCGCCGAATATAAAAGCATTTTAGTGTCCCCCTTCTTTTAGTGTCCCCCTTTTTTCAATAAGGGTCGAAGCCGGTTTACATACGGGCAATATCTTAATTTAGTTCAATAAGGAGCTAAGCTCCGGCATTCAACGTTTTCCGCGGGGGGACAGCTGCGGTTAGTTGTTAATTCGGAAACTATTTTT
>JAJBTG010000274.1 GCA_020860985.1 Oscillospiraceae bacterium | reverse complement strand
TAAATATACAGCGTGTATTTTGAGGGAGATGATTTAATGGATTGTAAATCAAAGATAAAGGAATTGCGGAAAATGACGGGTATGAACCGTAAGGATTTTTGCGAATATTTTCAAATCCCCTATCGTACAGTGACGGAATGGGAATTGGATAACCGTCACGCACCGGAATATGTATTAAGATTGTTGGAATATTATATCCGAAACGAGGGCTTGATAAGAACAGAGTGCAGCGGAGAAAGGAGCATCGGTTGTGAAAAGGCGGACTAAATGTTACATTTATACACGAGTATCAACTTCCATTCAAGTTGATGGTTACAGCTTGGATGCGCAAAAAGATAAGCTGCGTAAGTACGCCGAATATGAGGATATGACTATCGTAGGCGAATATTCGGATGAGGGCTTTTCGGGCAAAAATATTCAAGGTCGGTTAGAATTTCAACGAATGCTGAACGACATTCAAGATGGCAAGGATGATGTTTTGTTTGTGCTTGTATTCAAACTGTCGCGTTTTGGGCGTAATGCGGCAGACGTTTTGAATTCATTACAGCTTATGCAGGATTTCGGTGTAAACCTGATATGTGTAGAGGATGGCATTGACAGTTCCAAGGATTCCGGAAAACTGATGATTTCTGTTCTGTCGGCAGTAGCTGAAATTGAACGTGAAAATATCCGAACTCAAACCATGGCGGGACGCGAGCAAAAAGCACGTGAAGGAAAATGGAACGGCGCCTTTGCGCCTTACGGATACCGTCTTGAAAATGGAAATTTGGTCATTGCGGAGGATGAAGTAGAAGTCATAAAGCTTATATATGACCACTATATTCACACAAACGACGGACTGATTGCTGTGGCAACGTATCTAAACAATCATGGATATACAAAAAAGCTCCGTCAAAACGGTACGATTCCCGGATTTTCCGCACATTTTGTTAAAAGCGTTATCGATAATCCCGTTTACATGGGTAAGATTGCTTACGGCAGACGGAGAACTGAAAAGAAGCTCGGCACCCGAAATGAAATACACGTAGTTGAGCAGAATGAATTTCCTATTTATGAGGGGCAGCACGAAGCAATTATTTCGGAGGATGACTGGAATTTAGCGCAAGAAAAACGTAAGCTTAATGCCTTTAAGCGTGAGAAAGTACATAACCCCGAACACGCACATATACTGTCCGGTATATTGAAATGTCCCTGCTGCGGAAAAAGTCTTTACGGCAACATAGCAAAGGCTCACAGTAAGGATAAGAAAACGAGATATTATTACTATTGTAAAAATACTGTTGGAGCTACCGGTCATAAATGTACATTCCGTGTAAATATTGAGCAGACAGAAATGAATCGTATGGTCGCAGCAATTGTATCGGCTATGGTAAGCAACCTTCAATTCTCCGAGGCGATAAAAGAGAAAATAGGTACATCTGTTGACACTGACAGCTTAGAAAAACAGCTTGACACATTACAAGGTCAGCTTCGGCAAACCCTCGGAATAAAAACAAGGTTGGAGCGTCAAATGGACACATTGGATATTACCGATGTGCACTTTGACCGTAAAATGTTGGATTTGCAACGCCGCTATGATGAACAATACAACAAAGTAGAGGATATTGAAATCCAAATTGATGAGGTGAACAACCGTATTCGTAATATCCGTCAAGAGAAAATATCCGGCGACAATATATATCGGCTTTTATTGGCTTTTGATGAGGTATACGGCTCGGCTACCGAACAGGAGCAAAAAGAGTTTATGAGGGCATTCATAGAACGGATTGACCTCTATCCGGAAAAGCAGAAAGACGGTAACTGGATAAAGAATATAGTATTCGCCTTCCCCGTTCCTGTGAACGGTAAGGAAGTAAAAGAATTGCCCTTGGAAAATGGAACTACAGTTGAGACGGTTGTCTTGATGTCGAGGAAAAATGATTAATTATAGCACAAAAAGAAAAAATGGTTATATAGCTTAGATACTGTATCATTACCGCACACAAAGGAAAGGAGCAATGCTATGGCGTTTGATTTTAAGAAAGAATACAAAGAATTTTATATGCCTAAGAGCAAGCCGCAGATTGTGAATGTGCCGCGGGCAAATTACATAGCCGTAAGAGGAGAGGGAAATCCCAACGAGGAGGGCGGCGCGTATCAGCGGGCAATCGGTATTTTGTATGCCGTAGCCTATACGCTGAAAATGAGCTACAAAACCGATTACAAAATAGAGGGTTTCTTTGAATATGTTGTTCCGCCGCTTGAGGGATTCTGGTGGCAGGAGGATTTGGATTACACCGACAAATCCTCGTTTAAATGGATTTCAGTTATTCGTATGCCCGACTTTGTTACCGAGAAAGATTTTGATTGGGCGGTGGAAACAGCGTCTAAAAAGAAAAAGCTTGACTGCTCATCGGCGGAAATTCTCACGATTGACGAGGGGTTATGCGTACAGATTATGCACCTCGGACCCTTTGACAACGAGGACGCAAGCGTGGCGATTATGGACAGGTATCTTGGGGAAAACGGGTATGAAAATGATTTTTCCGACGGACGGCTTCACCACGAAATATATATGTCCGATGCAAGAAAGGTCGCACCGGAAAAGTGGAAAACAGTAATACGGCATCCGATAAGGAAAAAACAGTAAGCCGCCCCATGGCAAATCCATAGGGCGGCTCGCTCTTTATTTGGGTTTGAATCGGAGCAACGCTTCTGCTAAGCTTGCTTATAGCAGAGCTTGCGACTGATTGCAACCTCCGCATGGAGCGTTAGCTCCTCAGGGTTTCAGTGGGAGATTATAACTCCCACTGAAATGCTGAGATGTCCCCCGCCGCCTATAGAGGCGGGGACATCTGCGGTTGGGTTATACTAACAGCTTTCCAAGCTTTAAGAGCTATGCTAAAGCTCTCGAAATTATTTGCCGCACTTGTTATCGCAGCCGCAGTCCTTTTTAATACCTGTTCCCATGATTTTTTTATGCTTCAGATTTTCTTGCAGCTTATTCAGCGCTTCACCAAAGCGTATAACTAAAAGCAAAATGTCCCCCCGCCTCTATAGGCGGCGGGTTCCGCTTACTTTTTTCAGTGGCGGAGTTGAGTTGCAAGCAAGTCAACTATCCGCCGCTGAAACGTTGAATGACGGGGCAAAGTTCCTTATTGAAAAAGAAACATAGTACTGCGCCGAGGCGAATATATATTTAGAGGTAGGGGTTCGTCATTTATTTGCAAGCGGCATCGACACGGGGGTTATTATGAATAAAAAATATACGGTAAAAAGCATTTCACCGAATATATCCGAGAGTGAGCGGCGGCTGAGAACGACAAGAATAGCAGCTGAATTAAAGCGTGTAGGCAAGTGAGGGCGGCGATATACGCGCGTCAGTCGATAGACAAAAAGGACAGCATATCGATTGAAACGCAGATTGAAATGTGCAAGGCGATGACGGATGACGCGCTCGTCTATTCCGACAAGGGCTACAGCGGCAGCAATGTAAACCGTCCGTCCTTTCAGCGGCTGATAAACGATATAAAATCCGGCAGAGTTACAAAGGTATATGTTTATAAGCTGGACAGAATAAGCCGTTCTCTTTCGGACTTTATGCGTATGATGGAAATTTTCGGCGAATACGGCTGTGAATTTGCGTCGCGCTCCGAATCGTTCGATACCTCAACTCCGTTCGGCAGAGCGATGCTGCAAATATGTATGGTGTTCGCCGAGCTTGAAAGGGAAAATACAATTCAGCGCGTAAGGGATGCGTACAAGGCGCGCTCAAGAGAGGGTTTCTATATGGGCGGTCGGGTACCCTACAGATTTTCGCTCGTCAAGACCACGCTTAACGGGAAGTCTACCTCAAAGTATGTGCCCGTTCCCGAGGAGGCGGAGCAGGTACGTTTGATTTTTGAGCTTTACTCGCATGAGGATATGACGCTCAGCGCGGCGGTCCGCTATTTGCTTTCGCATGATATTGTAAATTTACGCGGCTCCGTTTGGCAGGCGTCGCGCCTCAGCAATATGCTGCACAATCCCTGCTACGTAATGTCGGACGCGCGCGTGTACAGGTTTTTCAGCGGCAGAGGAGTTTGCATAGATAACGATATAGAGGAATTTGACGGAATACGCGGCGCGTTTTTGTTTGGACGCAGGAAGCACGGGAAGAAGTTTACCAATCTCGAGAACCAACACCTGATGCTTGCCTTGCATGAGGGATTGGTTGAAGCGGATATATGGCTTGAATGTCAGAGCAAGCTCGAACGCAATAAGCAAATAACAAGGCACGGACAGTCAAGCTGGCTTTCCGGCAGGATTCGCTGTGGGAAATGCGGTTACAGCATGAAGGTAACAAAATCCGGTGAGAGGAGATATTTCAGCTGCACCGGAAAAACAGCGCTGCATATATGCGAGGGCAGCGGCACAATTTATGCCGCCGAAGTCGAGGATATAATATCGGAGCAAATTGGAATAAAGCTTGAAGAAACGGAATTTAAAAGCAGCGCCAAGCCGTTCAATGCGAGGGAAGTAAACGATTTGATTATACGTCTTAGCAAAACGGAGAAAGAGATAGACGCTCTTCTTGAAAAAATCGCGGAATCCGACAAAACGCTCTTTGAATATATCAATAAAAGAATAACCGAGCTTGACGCGAAAAAGCAAAGCTTGAAAGCCGAAATAGCCGCAAAGCAAATCAACACGGAAAACGCGGTTACTATCGACGCGGGAAAAATTTGGAGCGAGGCGGATTTTAACACAAAAAGAACAATCGCGGGGTTGCTGATTGAAAAAATAAATATTCGCGAAAACAGACTGGATATTTATTGGAATATATAGGTGAAACAAAAAATTCCCGCCTGTGCATCTCAGCAAAGCGGGACTTCGTAGGGGCGAACAGTGTTCGCCCTTGACGCAGTTTGAAAAACGCTTTCGCTCTTAACGCGGTTTTTGCTTATTTTCTTAAATCGATGTCCCGCACCGCGGCGCGCACCTTAAGAACAAATGGCGGGGAAACGGAAAGCTCGTCTATGCCCATCCGCAAAAAGCTTTCCGTCAGAGCCGTATCGGCAGCAAGCTCGCCGCATATTCCTATCCATGCGCCGTTTTCGTGCGCGTTCTTTGCGGACATGGCTATAAGGCGCAGAATGGCATCGTGATGCGTGTCGCAGAACGGCTCCACCTTTGGATTCTGTCTGTCCGCGGCGAGCGTGTATTGAGTTAAATCATTTGTTCCGATACTGAAAAAATCCACAAGCGGAGCAAGCCTGTCGCTGATTATCGCGGCGGCGGGAGTTTCTATCATTATTCCGAATTCGACCGAATCCGAATACGCGAGCTTCTCACTGTCAAGCTCCGATTTAACCTCGGCTATGATTTTTTGAATATCCTCAACCTCTTTCACGCTTGTAATCATCGGGAACATAATTCCGAGATTTCCGTAGACGGAGGCTCTGTATAAGGCGCGCAGCTGCGATTTGAAAATTTCGGGCTGCGTAAGGCAAATACGAATCGCGCGGTAGCCGAGGGCGGGATTTTCTTCCTCGTCAAGATTGAAATAGTCCACGCGCTTGTCGGCGCAGATGTCGAGAGTTCGGATAATAACCTTTCTGCCCGCCATGCTTTCGAGAACCTTTTTATATGATTGGAATTGCAGCTCCTCACTCGGAAATCTGCTGCTCTCCAGATACAGAAATTCGCTTCTGAAAAGACCTATTCCGCCCGCGTCGTTCATGAGCGCCGCGCCTATGTCGGCAAGTCCGCCGATGTTTGCGTAAATCTTGATTTTTCTGCCGTCCTTTGTTATGTTTTCCTTGCCCTTTAGCGTGCCGAGAAGCTTTTTCTGCTCGGTGTCCTTTTTTTGCTTTTCAAGCATTTTTTTCAATGTTTCCTCGTCGGGATTGACGTATACCTTACCGGTGAACCCATCTACCGCGGCATCATCCCCGTTTTTTATTTTAGTTAAAAATTCCTCGCCCGCTCCTATTACGCGCAAGAATTGCGGTATGCGAATTGGAGGAGCCGAACGCCGTTACAAATGCGAGAACCCTGTTCTTGTCAAGAGAAACCGTTTCGCTCGGCGCGAGGTCGTCGGCGCAGATAATAACCTTTTCCTCGGACATAACCGCCTTGTCGTTTTCCTGCGACAAGTTCCTGATTATCCTGTTTGAAATATCCTTAACGTCGGCGGCGCGCGCCTGCATATATAAGTCCTCCATAGAGGAAAACATTTCCGCAAAATTATCCGAGGTAAGCGCAATCGCGTATTCCGCGTTTACCTCCTGCTTTTCTATAATGTTCAGTATAGATTCGTTGTAATCGTCGTCCTCGAGCATCATACGATGTATTTCAAAAATCTGTGCGTTTGCTTCGCCAACCTCTTTAAGCGCCTTTTCGTATATTGACGAAAGCTCGTTAAGCGACGCTTTTTTCGCTTTTTCAAAGCGGTGCTTTTCCGACTCGATATTGCCGATATGCGTTCTTTTTACAGTAAGCTCTTTTCGTTTGAACACGGCAATCTTGCCGATTGCCACGGCGCTGAGTACGCTTTTTCCCGAAACAATAAACATAATTTGTCCTCCAAGTCCGAATGTAAATACTGTTCGGAATAAAACCCCGAACAGAAATATGATACGTAAAAATAACAAAAGGCAGTTTTATTTTGCGGTATTTTTTTAAAATTATTTATATTATAA
>JAJBTG010000162.1:5878-6668 GCA_020860985.1 Oscillospiraceae bacterium | reverse complement strand
TTTTTTATCTTTTTTTTCTAAGCATAGCGCCTACCGCGACCGGCTCTTTTGTCTTAAATTTAACAATTTGCTCGGGATGCGGGGCAACGTCTATCGCCTCTCCCTCGCCGTTCTCCATATATCCCACAATCTGGGTAAAATACGGCTTTGACGGCTGAATTATCTCAATCTCGTCGCCTTTGAAAAAGCGGTTCCGCTGTGTAATCGTCGCGATTTGCGTATTTTCGTCATAGTCAAGGACTACCCCGATAAGCTCATAATCGCGGATATATGAGCCGGTTGTGTAAACCTGCGAGTTCGCGTCCGGCTTGTGGTAGTAAAATCCGGTAGTGTACGGTCTGTGGCTGACCTTGCAAAGCTCCTCGTATTCCTCTTTGTTAAAGGTGTAATTCTCGGGGTCCGCAAAATATCGGTCTATTTCTCTCCTGTACGCGCCCACAACGGTGGCGACATAATACGATGTCTTTACGCGTCCCTCGATTTTCAGGCTCGCAATTTCGCTTTTTACAAGCTCCGGTATATGCTCTATCATGCACATATCCTGTGAGTTAAAAATAAAGCTGCCGCGCTCGTTTTCCAAAACATCCATGTACTGTCCCGGGCGCTTCTCCTCAACAAGCTTGTAATTCCATCTGCACGGGTGGGTGCACGCTCCCATATTTGAGTCGCGTCCGGTCATGTAATTCGACAGCAGGCATCTGCCCGAATATGATATGCACATCGCTCCGTGCACAAACGCCTCAAGCTCCATCTCCGGCGGCGTTTTTTCGCGAATTTCGGACATCTCATT
>JAJBTG010000162.1:0-5868 GCA_020860985.1 Oscillospiraceae bacterium | reverse complement strand
CTCGCGCGCGAGAACAACGCGTTTCGCTCCCATTTTATGCCATACCGCCGCGGAGCGGTAATTGACATTGTTCGCCTGCGTGCTTATGTGAATAGGTATCTCCGGCGCAAGAGTTCGCATCATATCAAACAAGCCCAAGTCGGCAATAAGCACCGCGTCAAACCCGAGCGGACGAATTTCTTTTATAAAGTCCTCAAATTCCTCGATATCCGAATTATGCGGAATTATATTCGCCGTGAGGTATACCTTTTTCCTGCGGTCGTGCGCGTACCTTATACCCTCGCGCATATCATCCGCCGTGAAATTTTCCGCCGCGACGCGCAAAGAAAATGTCTCGCCGCCGATATATACCGCATCCGCGCCGTAGTCTATCGCTGTTTTCAGTTTCTCCAAGCTCCCGCCCGGAGCTAAAAGTTCGGGTTTCTTCATAATTAATATTCCTTTTAATCTAATTGTAATATATCTGTTATGGACTTATTTTGACATTGTGATAAAATCAAACTCGCAGATACAGAGTGTATTGCGAGTTTGACGGTTAGCCTCACCTCGTGCTTACGAGCAGGGAGGTGATAGTATGAAAGCTGCAAAAAAGTTAATTTTTATTTTAATTTTTGTTATTATCTTTTTGATAATATCAGCTTATAAAGTACAATAACCGTCGCTCTAGCCCCGCGACGGTTATTTTCAAATTTAAATAACCAAACCGAGGCAACCGTTTTACGGCATACCTCTGTATCTGTTTTTATTATATCGCACTTTTATAAAAAAATCAATAGCTTTTTCAAATTTTAACCGAAACGGTCACGCCGTCGCCGAGCGGCAGCAGGGCGGTTTTAAGCTTCTCATGCTCCATAAGCGCGTCAATGTATTTTCTAAGCCGCTTTACTATCGTGATTTTACGGCGCACAACATGGTTATCATCCGCAATCATGCCCTTATACAGCACATTATCGGATATTATAATCCCGCCCTTTTTGAGCAGTCTTACGCAATCGTCAAGCATATAAATATAATGCGCTTTCGGACCGTCAAGGAAAATTATGTCAAACACCTCATCATCGTCTATATACGCGAGGTAATCCTTAGCGTCCGCTTCTATTACGGTTATCGTGTCGGAAAGTCCGGCTTTCCCGATATTTTTACGGGCGATATTTACCATGTCATTATTGTATTCTATGGTAGTGATTTTTCCTCCGTCCGCGAGTCCCTTTGACATAAGAATAGCCGAATAGCCTATCGCACAGCCGATTTCAAGAATACGGAGCGGCTTTTTAATTTCGGTCATAACCGACAGAAATCTTGCCGTTTCCGGCTCTACAATCGGTACGCTGTTCTCCTTTGCATATGCCTCAAGCTCATGCAGCAGCGCGTCGTTATGCACGGTTTTCTCACGCAGATATTCCGTTATATACGGCGGAACTATAGCATCCTTATCGTATTCTATCATGCTCTGCTCCTTACTGAAGATTTTCCGCTATCGTCCCGATTTTTTCATCCTGGTTTTCTATCGCGGAGCTGTCAACGCTTACGGTCGGGTCGGATTCGGCGATTGCCGCCAAATGCTCCTCGTAGGTGGTTGAGAAAATATGCTCTCCGTTTTTGCCGAGAACGAAATAATAAGCGTCCGTAGCCTCGGGATAGAGCGCCGCTTCGATACATTCAATACCCGGGTTGCAGATTGGGCCTATCGGGAAATCGGCGTACAGATATGTGTTGTACGGCGAATCGATTTGAGTATCCGCAATCGAAAGAACCGGCTTTCTCTCACCCAAGATATACTGAACCGTCGCGCAGGACTGGAATTTCATGCCGGCGTTTCTGCGGTTGTAGAACACTCCGGCAACCTTTGCGCGCTCCGAGTCGGAATCGGTTTCGCGCTCAACAATCGACGCCATCGTTATAACCTGGTCCACCGTCATTCCAAATAGAGCCGCCTGCTCATAATATTCGTCCTTGAACTGGTTGTCGAACGCGGCAAGCATCAAGTCGATAATGTCATGCGCGGACATACCCGCCGGTATTTCGTACGTCGCAGGGAACAGATATCCCTCCATCTTGTTCTCTCTTTCAGGTAAATCCTGTAAAAATCTGTAATCATAGTCCTCGGGATTGAGAGCGTCGTAGAATTCATCCCATGTAACAAGTCCCTCCTCGCAGAGCTTTTCCGCAATCTGCTTTACCTCATAGCCTTCGGGAATAACCACCTTTGTCGTTTCGCGATTCGGCGTAATCAAAAGCTCCAGAATTTCGCTGTAGCTCATACCGTCCGTTATCGTCGCCGCGCCCGGCTGAATATTTTCGGTATAACCGCCCAGCTTTGACTGTATCTTAAATAAAAACGGATATTTTATAGCTCCACTTTCCGACAGCTTTGAAGTCACAACGTCAACTCCGTCGCCGGAGGCAACCTCGATTCGCACCGATTCTTCCGATAAATCCACTCCCGTGCTGTCCTTTAAAAGTATACCCGTGATAACGCATATGATAACAAGAATCACCGCGATTATTATAACGGGAATCTTCCATTTTCCGTAGCCTGTTTCTCTTACCTTAACTGCCATATAAGCAACCTCCTTTTATCTGTTGCTTCTATTGTATAACAAAATACAAAATTCGTCAAGTTTTGTCTTTTTTCGATTTCCGGTAGTTTAGAAAAACATCCCCACCTGTTGAGGCGCGGAACGTCAAAGGCTGTCGGCGTAATCGCCGACAGCCCTTAAATTTAAATTTTTACGTCAAACAAAATTTTCGCCAATCGAAAATATTACAGTCCCAGCTGAGCTTTACAGTCCGCAAGAATTTTCTCTATTGTTGCCTGCGCCGATTCAAGGCTGTCCGCAAAGGTGCCGAGATAGATTTTAATCTTCGGCTCCGTTCCCGACGGTCTTACGATGAAATACGACTTGTCGTCGGACAAATTATATTTCAATACGTTTGACTTGGGAAGTCCCTGTATCGAAGATATTCCGCCCTTTGTGTCCTTAACGGTCTGCGACTGATAATCCGTATAGAGAACAATGTCCATACCAGCGACATTCTTTGGCGGATTTTCGCGAATATCGGTAAGCAGCGCCGACATTTTCTCCATACCGTCCTTGCCGGGCATGGTGAAAGAAACCGTCTTTTCGGCATAGTAGCCGTATTTTTTGTAAATATCCTGCAAAGCCTCATAAAGCGACTTGCCCTTTGTCTTATAATATGCCGCCATTTCTGCAATCAGCATTGTTGCGACAACGCCGTCCTTATCGCGCGCGTGCGTTCCGACAAGATAACCGTAGCTTTCCTCAAAGCCTATGAGATAAGTGTGGTTGCCCTTTTCGGCGAACTCGGTCATTTTCTCGCCTATATACTTAAATCCCGTAAGCACGTTCATGACCTCCGCGCCGTAGCTTTCGGCAATAGCCGCCGCAAGCTCGGTTGTTACTATGGTCTTGATAACAACGCCGTCATCGGGGAGAATACCCTTTTCCTTTTTCGATTTCAAGATATATTCAACAAGCAGCGCGCCTGTTTGATTACCGGTAAGCGTTCTGTACACGCCGTCGGCATCGCGCACAACTATGCCTACGCGGTCGCAGTCCGGGACGCTACCGAGGATAACCTCGACATCATTCTCCGTCGCCATGCCGAATGCAATCTCAAATCCCTCTTGGTCCTCGGGATTCGGGGATTTAACCGTCGGGAAATTGCCGTCCTCGGTATCCTGCTCCTTTACAACAAGCACGTTTTTAAAGCCTATTCTCTTAAGGATTTCCTTTATCGGACGCGAACCCGTACCGTGGAACGGAGTATAAACGAGCTTGAATGTATCCGCGACCTCGGCTACCGCCTCGGGATTCTGCTGCTGCGTCATAACGGTTTCAAGGAATTTTTCGTCAAGCTCCTCGCCCGGAATTTCAAGCAAACCCTTTTGAGCCGCCTCCTCAAGCGAGATATATTTAACGTCGTCAAAAATATCATAGCTGTTTATCGCCTCAACCACAACGTCCGCGGCATCCGGCGGGAGCTGACCGCCGTCGGGACCGTATACCTTATATCCGTTGTACTCCTTAGGGTTGTGGCTTGCGGTAATCATAACGCCCGCCGCGCAGCCGAGGGTACGTATACCGAACGATACCTCCGGAACAGAATGGACAATCGGGAAAAGATACGTCTTAATTCCCGCACAGGTAAGAACCTTTGCGGTTTCCTCCGCAAAAGTTCTCGAATAGTTACGCGTATCGTAACCGATAAGAACGCCCGCCACAGCCGCGTCCGCTCCGCGCGAATTAACATATTTGGCAACGCCCTGACTTGCCTGCCTTACATTATAGATATTGATTCTGTTTGTGCCGGCGCCCAGAATACCTCTCATTCCCGCCGTGCCGAATTCAAGGTCACGGTAAAATCTTTCCTCGATTTCCTTTTCATTATCCGATATAGCTCGAAGCTCCGCCTTTGTGTTCTCGTCAACCACAGGATTTTCAAGCCAACGGTTGTATGTTTCCTTATAACCCATCAATAATTCCTCCTTATAAATAATCTTAATATAAACATTATACAATACTTTTATGAACTTTTCAATTATGAATATGTAAAATTTGCAAATAATTTATCGTATAAAATGACAAAAAAGCAAATTCAAAATCATACTCGTCTTAATCAACAGGTATCTTCCCCGTTCATCAATAGTTATATTTTTTCTTCAGAGCCGCCATGAACACAACCGTGGTAAGAGCCGCCATAATCTCCGCCGCGACAATCGACATCCATATACCGTCAATACCCCATATAAGCGGAAAAATCAATACCGGCCGCAGCCTGGAACAGCAGTGTCCTCAAAAACGAAATCAGCGCCGATACCAATCCGTTGTTGAGCGCCGTAAAAAACGAGGAGCCGTAAACCGCTATACCCGCGAACAGGAACGAGAATGAATAAATCAAAAATCCGCGCAGCGTCAACTCAAGCAGTCCCTCATCATAGCTTGCAAACATCATCGACAGCGGCTTTGCCAATCCCTCGGCGGCAATCAGCATCGCTATTGAAAATATTCCTATAATAACAAGGCTCTTTCTTAGCAGGCTTTTAAGCTCGCCTTGATTTCCGGCGCCGTAATGGTAGCTTATAACGGGCGCGGTTCCCACGGAATATCCTATAAATGCCGCAAGAAATATCATATTTACATACATCAGTACTCCGTATGCGGCAACTCCGTCCTCACCGGCATATTTAATTAGCTGTATATTGTAAAGCATACTGACGATTGACATTGATATATTCGACATCAATTCCGAGGAGCCGTTCGCGCAGGCTTTGACCAATGCCTTACCGTCAAACCTTGTGCGAACCAAATGCAGCATGCTTGAATTTTTACTGCCGAAATAAATCAGAGGAATAATACCGCCCACGCATTGACTGAGCGCCGTTGCCGCCGCCGCGCCCACCGTTCCGAGATGAAGCACCGCGACCAAAAGAGCGTCCAGCGCCATATTCGCAACGCCCGCCGCAATGGTAACATACAACCCCAGCTGCGGTTTTTCGGCAGCCACAAAGAAGCTTTGAAACTCAAACTGAAGCATATAAGCCGGAAGCGCAAGCAAAATAACCCGTCCGTAAATAACACATCCCTCAAGCATTTCTCCCTCGGCTCCGAGCACCGCGGCTATGGGGCGTATTAAAATAATGCCGAGCGCCGCGATGATTACGCCGCAAATCGTCGAAACATATACGAACAGTGAGAAAAGACGGCGCGCCTTGTCCGCCCTGCCCTCTCCCATAGTTTTGGCGACTATGGCGCTTCCGCCGGCACCGAACATAAAGCCTACCGCTCCGAGTATCATAAGGAATGGCATAATAAAATTAACGGCGGTAAATGAGGTTATCCCCAC
>JAJBTG010000060.1 GCA_020860985.1 Oscillospiraceae bacterium | reverse complement strand
ATTTATAGCTTTTTCTTTTGATTTCACACTCCAACCAGATGCAAGAATTTTTATTAATAACATTACTATCAAAACCAATATTAATATAATAATAACTATAATTCTCAACTTCCTCACTATTAATATACCTCCAAATAATATAGTCTGCGAAGCTATTCTGCCCGCTTCGTCATACTCGCACGCGGAAATTTTTCTATTTATATTATTCCATTTCCCCAAACACTTCCTTTTCTTCCGTGGCAAATTCATCATATGAACTTAGATATTGAATATGTTCATCATCTACAAGTCGACTTATTGGATGTTGTATACCTTCACTATCAGTGCTGTATCCATTAACAAAATCTTCTATAGGCACAGTAATGAAAACTCTGCAAATGTTATTTTTATCTATAACAGCGTATCCTTCCTCTGATAATATAAACTTTGTGCTTTTTAACCTTTTCTAAAATAATATTGGAGGTTCCATTTATCTCAATATTCAAATGTTCTCTGTCATAATAATGTCCTATTACATACATGTTTTCCTATATTAAAATGGTATCTTTGCCGGAAACAATTTCGCCGTCTTCAACTTTTGTTGCCGCTCCTTTTCTTCGTTATCAAACTCCGTAAAGACAAAATCCCAAAAAGAATCTGATAACCATTTAGATACTGGCTTAATATTCAACACGAAAGTTACAATCAACGTCAATACGACCAACGCCCCAAAAAACTTTTTCATAGTCATTACCTCGTTGTCCAAAAATCAACTGTGTCACACATTTATTGCGGTGGTAACGGAAATTAAGGACAAGAACAGCGGTTCAAAACATTTGCATACCAAAAGGGCGGCTATCCGTGAAGTTTTCGGATTGCCGCCTTTTTGTATGTGTCAGTATTTAGAGCGGTTTTAGCCGCATAAAAGCTATGCTCTCGGAGCTTGAAATGCGCTAAGTAATATGATTTGATGTCCAACCTTTAAATCCGGGGTCTAACTGCTGACGGTAGGCGGATTTAATGCAACATTTTTCTTTTTTTGCGTAAAATAGCACATAAGAACGTAAAGTAGAAATTTAGAACATGAACAAACCGCATGAAATCAAGGGTTTCGGAGCTTGGAATTTGCGAAGTAATATACTTACTTAACCTTAAAAATCAAGCGTCTGTCGTTCCGCTCGATATAATCATCGTCCCATAATCATTGATACCGCTCCTATAACCGCTAAATGCACGGGGTAGAACCAATAAAAGAAATATTTCATTTTACGTTTTCCGCGTTCTCCATTGTATGCTGCGATTAGGGGGAGGGATAGCAGGCTTATATATTGATTTCCGCCCCATTGCCACGACAACAAAAACAGACCTACTGCAAAGCCCAAGAGGGGCATATGCTTATTCCGGCTTGAACATCCGTCGAATGCTTCAGCGAATGCCGGAAGAAGCACACCGCAAATTCCGTAGTCAATATATACAAGCGAACAGACAACAGCCGCACCGCAAATGCAGACTATGACGGCGGCGGTGCCCAATATTTTATTGCCGCCGTAAATTTGCGATTTGAAAAATTGCAAGGCATAGATTACACATATCGAAAGCGACATTGTTATCAAAATATTTCCGTATATTTCGCCTTCATAGATGTAATATACCGCCATACAGAGAAGTCCGAGCAGAAAAATCCGTGCAAGATATTTCGGCTTGCTATGCGTATACTTGCACCCCTCATAGATAAAGAACGCGAAAATCGGGAAGGAAAGCCTCCCGATTATCCGCAAAATATCAAGCTGTGGGAACAGCTCGGCACCAACGTGATCAGCTGCCATAAAAAACGCGGCAATGACCTTTAGCTGATTTTGTGTAAATCCGCCGAATTTTTCCCTGTTTGCTTTTATCATTTTCATAATTAAGATATCTGCTCAAACTGACTGTTGTAGAGCTCCGCGTAAAATCCGTTTTTCCTTAACAGCTCCTCGTGGCTGCCCTGCTCGACAATATCGCCATTGCGCATTACAAGAATGAGGTCGGCATTCTTTATTGTCGATAGACGGTGCGCGATTACAAAGCTTGTGCGTCCGCTCATCAGAGAATCCATTGCCTGCTGTGTAAGCATTTCGGTGTTTGTGTCAACGCTTGAGGTCGCCTCGTCCAATATCAGCATAGGACTGTTTTGTATCATCGCGCGAGCGATCGTCATAAGCTGCTTTTGACCGGCAGATATGGCGGTGTTGTCGCTTAAAACAGTGTCATAGCCGTGCGGCAGCGCGCGTATAAAGTTATGTATTCCGCATGCCTTGCATGCCTCAATCATTCGCTCCTCCGAAACATTTTCGGTATTGTAAAGCAGATTTTCCCTGACCGTTCCCTCAAACAGCCAAGTGTCCTGCAATACCATTCCGAATTGACTGTGAACATTGCTCCTCGAAATATCCTCGGTCGGAACACCGTCGATTAAAATCTGCCCGCCTGTCGGCTCAAAAAAGCGCATTAAGAGATTTACCATTGTTGTCTTGCCCGCGCCCGTGGGGCCTACAATCGCCGCTTTTTGTCCCGGTTTTACCTTTACGCTGAAATTGTGGATAATCTCCTTTTCCGGCGCGCTCGGATACGCGAATTTTACATTTCTAAACTCAACCTCGCCGCGTGTTCTTTTTATGCGTTTCGTCTTTGCGGATTCGTTTTCCATTTCGTCCTCCGACAAAAATTCAAACACGCGCTCCGATGCCGCCGCGCATGACTGCACCTGCGTCATTGCCTGCGAAATCTGCCTAAGCGGCGACTCAAACAGGCGGGTGTAAATCAAGAACGCCGTGATTACGCCGAACGTAATCTGTCCGTTTAGTATAAGCGCCGCGCCGACAACACAGACCGCGACATAGCCGAGATTGCCGATAAACGCCATAAGCGGCTGCATAAGTCCCGACAAAAACTGCGAGCGAAAGTTCGCGTTTTTAACCGCGTGATTCATACCGGAAAATTTGCCCTTTACCTCGTCCTCCGCGTTCAAAATACGGATAACATCATGACCTGTGTACATTTCCTCAATGTAACCGTTCAGCTCGCCGAGGCTTTCCTGTCTTGCCTTAAAATACTTCTGCGAGCGGCTCATGATAAGCACCATAAGAACAAGTCCGATAAGCGTTGCGGCAACCGTTGTCGTGCCCATAATCCAGTTTGTGCAGTACATCATAATCAGACAGCCGACAAACTGCGCCGCCGCTGTTACGAGGTTAGAAACGCTGTTTGCCATAGCCTGACCTATCATATCGACATCGTTTGTCATTCTCGACAAGACATCACCCGCGGCATTGCCGGAAAAGTATTTAAGCGGCAGTCGGTTTATTTTCGTGTAAATATCCCCTCGAAGCCGTTTTGCGGTTCTCTGCGTCACGGTCTGCATAATGTAGTGCTGAACGAAATTGCACAGCGCACTCGCAAGGTAAATACAGACGAGCAATGCCGCAACACCCAAAATTCCGCTCATATCTATTCCGTCATTCTCGTGCGCGGCTTGGTATTCATCGCTTAATGTGACGTTTGCGATTATCTCTTGGGTAAGCTCGTTATCTGTGTCCGTGAGGTCAAGCTCGGATAAATCCTCGCCCTCCGGAAGGTAATCGGAAATATCAATATCACCGTTCGCTATTTGATTTTGTATATCCGCCGCGATTTCCGCGGACGATGCACCGCCCGAAAGTCCGTCATAAATATAGTCGGTCAAGCGGCTGATTTGATTGGGACCCACTATCGTAAATACCGCGCCGACAGCGGCAAGCACCAACACGAAAACGATAATTCCCGCCTGATTTCTGCAATAGGAAATAAGCTTCGTGAGCGCGCCCTTGGTGTCCTTTGCTTTTTCGCCCGCTCCCATTCCTCTGCCCATAGGGCCTCTTCTCATAGGTGCGGACGGTCTGTTGTTTGTTTCTGCCATAATATAAAACCTTCTTTACGCGTTCGCCGCCAGCTCGGATTCCGACAGCTGTGACAGGGCAATTTGACGATATACGGAGCAATTTTTCATAAGCTCGTCATGCGTTCCGATTCCCGCAACTGTGCCGTTATCAAGCACCACAATTCTGTCCGCGTGGCGAATGGTGCCTATTCTCTGCGCCACGATTAAACAGGTCGTGCCCGTCAAATCCGTTTTAATACGCTGTCTTAAAATTTGGTCGGTCTTATAGTCGAGCGCCGAGAACGAATCATCGAAAATCAGGATTTCCGGTTTTCTCGCGACAGCTCTCGCGATTGCGAGACGCTGCTTTTGACCGCCCGACACATTTGAACTGCTTTGAGAAATCCGGCTCTCCGCACCGTCCTCCATAGCGTGAACAAACTCCGCCGCCTGTGCGGTGTCGAGCGCGCTTTCTACGTCCGCGTCGGTCATTTTATGCCCGCTTTTTCCAAAGGTTATATTGCCCTTTACGCTGTCGGCAAACAGTGTCGCTTTCTGCGGAATATAGCCTATCTTTTCATAGAGCGTTTCAAAGCTGTAGCGAGAAATATCCTTTCCGTTAAGTAAAACAGAGCCTTCCGTGGTGTCATAAAGCCTTGCGGCAAGACCGACAAGCGTTGATTTGCCTGAACCTGTCGCGCCGATAAAGGCGACTGTCTCGCCCTTTTTGGCGGTGAATGAAATATGCTTTAGGCAGTCCTCCGATGCGTCGGAATAGCGGAACGACACGTTCTTAAATTCAATACTTCCGCTTTCCTTTGACTCGGTTTCCTTGCCCTCCTTAACCGCGATGTCGCAATCAATAACCTCATTTATACGGTTAGCCGATACCTGTGTGCGCGGGAGAAGCATAAATATCATCAGAAGCATTACAAAC
The DNA here is from genome assembly GCA_020860985.1 of Oscillospiraceae bacterium. Lineage (GTDB taxonomy): Bacteria > Bacillota > Clostridia > UBA1381 > UBA1381 > JALEPO01. The sequence continues at coordinate 1,876 of JAJBTG010000060.1, read as the reverse complement.
GACATAATGACATAGAGCGCGTAGGAACTGAACGAAACAACCTCGCCGAGCATTTCCGACCGTGCCGTAACGGAGGTCATAATTTCGGCTATCGTGCCGCTCAAAGGCACTTTAATCGCGTTTATAAGCAGTGCGCCGACATAGTAAATTCCGACCGAAACGCAGCTTTGAACGAACATCATAATAGGCGCAAGAAACGCCATTCCTCTGCCGGTGAAAAGCTGTGTCCCCATAAGAGCGTTATTCGCCGTTTCAAATTTGTTCTCCTGATATTCCTCCGCGTTAAACGCACGTACAACGCGGATACCGCTTAAATTTTCGTCCGTAATTCGGTTTACATCGTCAATCTGTTTTTGCACAATGCGGAATTTCGGAATCATAATGCCGAGAAGCGTAATCATAGCGCCCACGATTATCACTACCGCCGCCGCAACAACCACCGATAACTGCCAGCTTTTGCCGAGTATTTTGATTATCGCCCATATCGCCATAATAGGCGCGCGGAGCATCATTTGAAGGCCCATTGCTATTATCATTTGCACCTGCGTAATATCGTTTGTTGTGCGCGTGATAAGGCTTGCGGTTGAAAATTTCTTAATCTCGCCGCTTCCCATTGACGTAACCTTATCAAACAGCTTCGCGCGGACATCAAACGAAAAGTCCGCCGCAATCATAGCGGCAAGGTACCCGACCACCACGGTTAAAATCGCACTGGATACGGCGCAGGCGAGCATTTGTCCGCCGGCGAAAAAATACTGTGAAAGCTCCGTGACCTCACTGCTAATCAAAACCGTTATTTTCGCCGTATAGTCCGGCAGTCGCAAATCAAAATACACCTGTCCGCAGACAAGAAGCAGACATAAAAATGCCAGCCATCTGTCCTTGGTTTTCATATTCCCGAAAATATGAAACATATTTATTCCTCCTCTTATTGCTTGCTGAATTTATTTTTGTTCGTAGGAAAAATTTCTGCAAAATTCTCTGTAATTGCGGTCGTTATCCTCGCGGCAAAGGACAGCAAAATCGACGCTGTCAAACGTATGCCCTCTATCGGAAAGTTCACGAAACGCACGGTAAAATAAATCCGAAACAATCGCCGCGTCGTTGCCGAACACGCCGCACCCGAACGCGCCCAAAATCAAGTGTCGGCAGCTTTGCAATGCGGCGACAAGAAGCATACCGCAAATGCGCTTGTAGAGCATATCCCTGTATTCGTCCTTGCTCATTCCCTCAAGTCCGAGCCGCACCATAGGCGCGGCGCAGCTCATCACGGCAATTTCAAAGGGTTCACTCAAAGGCTCCGACGCGGAATCCTTTATTACCTCCACATTCGCCGACATCATAACTGCGTCGGACGCCATACGCGTTTTGAGCGCATTGTTGTATTCGTAATAGCTTTTCGCCTCCTCACTTTCGAGCGACAGCAGAAGCGATGTCCTGCGGCAAAGCTCCTCCTCCTGAGCGGCGGCTCCGTTGCGGACGCGCCCGCCCGGGCGTGTTGAGCTTGCCATATTTAGAACAAGGATTTTCGGCTCGGTTATTCCTTGCATTTTTAAAGCCATATACCTTTTCCGAGCAAGTTCAAGAGTGTCGATATTCTCACAGCCGAAAATACAGCCGGTATAATTCGCTTGATTTTCGTTTGCCTTTGCAGAGTCCCTCAAATTATCAATATCGTTCGGTAAAAACACCTGTATTTGCCGCATTTCCTCCGGCGACAAACGCAGGCATACCTCTTGCCCGTCCTTTTGATAGCCTCCGGTTTTTAAAATATTCAAGGTATCGTCCAATATCCCGATATTCCGTTGCGTTCGCTCCGTCTTTTGCCGCTCTCTTTCGCGTATTTCCGCATCGGACAGACCTTTATATTCCGCCT
>JAJBTG010000238.1:295-6728 GCA_020860985.1 Oscillospiraceae bacterium | reverse complement strand
CGAATCTGACAGAGCCTTGCTTATTACAGAGAGCTATAAGGCTACGGCGGGGGAACCCATAGTAAAGCGCCGAGCATTGGCGTTCCAACACATTCTGGAGAATATTCCCATAACCATACGCAACAAAGAGCTTATCGTCGGCAGCGCGACAAAGGCTCCGAGAAGTTGTCAGGTATTTCCCGAATATTCCTATGAGTGGCTTGAAAGCGAATTTGACACCGTGGAATTCCGCGAGGCTGACCCTTTCCATATTTCGGAGGAAAACAAGAATATCCTGAAAAAGGTATATCCCTATTGGAAAGGCAAAACCAACAGCGATTTGGCTTTGTCCTATATGGCGCCCGAAACGATAACGGCGATAGAGCATAATATGTTCACGCCCGGCAACTATTTCTATAACGGAATAGGTCACGTTACCGTTGATTATCCGAAGGTTATGAGAATCGGATTTACCGGCATAATCAAGGAGGCTCAGGACGAGCTTGACAGATGCAATGTGTACGACGCGGATTACTCAAAAAAGCATGAGTTTTTGGAGTCGGTTATTATATCCTGCAACGCCGCGATAAATTACGCGAGAAGATACGCCAATCTTGCGTATGAGATGGCTCAAAAATGCAGCGACCCCGTGCGCAAGAGAGAGCTTTTGGTTATAGCAAATAACTGCGCCAATGTTCCGGAAAATCCGGCAAGAAACTTCTATGAGGCTTGCCAGACGTTTTGGTTCATTCAGATGCTTTTGCAGGTGGAATCGAGCGGACACTCAATATCCGCGGGACGTTTTGACCAATATATGTATCCTTATTATAAAGCGGGACTTGAGGACGGTACTCTTACGCGCGAATTTGCTCAGGAGCTTGTTGACTGTATATGGGTAAAATTCAACGATTTAAATAAGGTAAGGGATGCGGCGTCCGCAAAGGGATTTGCCGGCTACAGCCTGTTCCAAAATCTTACGGCGGGCGGACAAACCGTTGACGGAGTGGACGCTACGAATGATATGTCTTTCATATGTATTCAAGCATCAATGCATACCCGACTGCCGGCACCGTCGTTCTCGGTAAGAATATGGAATGGAACACCGAACGAATTTATGATTAAATGCGCTGAGCTTACAAGAACCGGTGTGGGACTTCCGGCTTACTATAATGATGAGGTTATTATTCCCGCGCTTTTAAGCCGCGGACTTACCTTGGAGGACGCGAGAGATTACGGAATTATCGGCTGCGTTGAACCGCAGACACCGGCTAAAACGGACGGTTGGCATGACGCGGCGTTCTTCAATATGTGCAGACCTCTTGAATTGGTATTTTCAAATGGTATGGATAAGGGCGTGCAGGTTGGCTTAAAGACCGGCAATGTCGAGGAAATGAAAACCTTTGATGAGTTCTACGACGCGTATAAGGCTCAGTCGAAGTATATGGTCGGTCTTATGGTAAACGCCGACAACGCAATAGATGTCGCTCATTCGGAGAGGGTTCCTCTTCCGTTCCAGTCATGTATGGTTGAGGACTGTATAAAGAGAGGAAAAACAATGCAGGAGGGCGGCGCACATTACAATTTCACCGGTCCGCAGGGCTTTGGTATCGCAAATATGACGGACGCACTTTGGGCGGTTAAGACACTTGTATTTGAGGAAAAGAAAATTTCCATGGCGGAGCTTAAGGACGCGCTTATACATAATTACGGCGAGGGACTTACACCCGAGGCGGCAAAGAACGCGACACAGGAGGTTGTAGGTAACCTTATCGCCGCGGGCAAGAACGTGTCCGAAAAACAGATAGCGGATATTTGCAAGATGTTCCTTGAGGGCGAGCAGAATCCGGCTAAAAAGAGAAGATATGCTGAAATCCTTGATATGATAAACGCACTTCCGAAATACGGAAACGACATAGAGGAGATAGACGCGTTCGCGCGCGACGTTGCGTACACGTATACAAAAGAGCTTCAAAAGTATGAAAATCCGCGCGGAGGTCAGTATCAGGCGGGACTGTATCCCGTTTCGGCGAATGTTCCGTTGGGCGCTCAAACCGGCGCCACTCCCGACGGCAGACTTGCGTATACTCCGATTGCGGACGGCGTAGGACCCAGACAGGGCGTTGACACAAAGGGCCCGACCGCGGCGGCAAATTCGGTATCAAAGCTTGACCATGCAATCGCGTCAAACGGTACATTGTACAATCAGAAATTCCACCCGTCGGCGCTCAGCGGACGCGAGGGACTTCAGAATTTTGCTTCGTATATCAGAGCGTTCTTTGACCAGAAGGGTATGCATATGCAGTTTAACGTAGTCAGTAAGGAAACCCTGCTTGACGCGCAGGAGCATCCCGAAAAATATAAGTCGCTTGTTGTCCGCGTCGCGGGCTATAGCGCGCTGTTTACAACGCTTTCACGCTCGTTGCAGGACGAACTTATAAGCAGAACGGAGCAGGCATTTAACGCGTAAAGGAAAATTCGATATGGAAAATTATTTGAAAGCAAGGGGCAGAATATTTGACATACAAAAATATTCAATTCACGACGGCCCCGGAATACGGACGATTGTATTTCTGAAGGGCTGCGCTCTGCGCTGTCGTTGGTGCTGCAATCCCGAATCGCAGGAATTTGATATACAGACCATGATGTTTGAGGGCAAGGAAAAAATCATGGGGCGCGACGTTACGGTTGAGGAGCTGCTGCCGATTATAAGGCAGGATATGTTCTATTATAACCGCAGCGGCGGCGGCGTTACGCTCTCCGGCGGCGAATCATTGTTGCAGCCGAATTTCGCGCCGCATCTGCTTCACGCGTGCAAGGACATGAGAATAAATACGGCGATAGAAACAACCGGTTTTGCCAAGTGGGAGTTTATAGAAAAATATCTTCCGTACCTTGACTATGTGCTTATGGACATAAAGCATATGGACAGCGCAAAGCATAAGGAATTTACAACGCAGCCGAACGAGTTGATTCTTGAAAACGCAAGAAAAATTGCGGAATCGGGCATGGTTAATTTAGTTATCCGAGTGCCGGTTATTCCGACATTCAACCATTCCCCCGAGGAAATCCGCGCTATTTCGGAATTTGCGGCTTCACTTCCGGGAGTTGAGCGGCTTCATTTGCTCCCGTATCACAGACTCGGACAGGGCAAATATGAAGGCTTGAACCGCGAATATACAATGCGGCATATCGAACCTATGTCAAACGAGTATATGGAACGCCTGCTAAAGGTAGCGGAGAGATCGGGACTTAAATGTCAGATTGGCGGTTAAATATGAATATCGAGATTATGAACGAGAGCCATTTTGACAAGGTTCTTGAAATGTCGAGGATATTTTACGCGAGCGACGCTCTTGACCATGAAGTGCCGATAGATATAATATCAGACAATATTAAAACTGCAATAAGCAGTGATAACAGCCTTGACGGATATGTATTTGCGGAAAACGGCGAGATAGCGGGTTTCGCGTATGTGACCTGCTATTATGAAACCGAGGTGGGCGGAATTTGCGCCCAAATACTTGATTTGTACATTGACGAGAAATTCAGAGGCAGGGGATACGCAACACAATATTTTAACTTTGTGTTTGATAAATACAGCTATGCAAAGCGTTTCAGACTTGAGGTCGTTAAGGACAACACAAGAGCGATAGCGGTATACAAGCGTATGGGATTTAAAGAAATATCCTACGGACAAATGGCGATTGATAAAATATAACTACTTAAAATTAGTGCAAAAATAATGTCGAACTAAATTCGGCATTATTTTTTTGGCGGAAAATGACGAGAGAAATCGAATGTTGCAAACACACGCGCGGAGCAGCGCATTCGGCATATATATCATAGCTGCGGCAGCCGCGATTGTAGCGCTGTATCTTATAAAAATGAATTTTGCCGCGCAAATAATAGCGTATACGGTATGCGCGCTTGTATTTATATATTGGATTTGTCATATGATATTGAGCCGCCAATATTAAAAGAGGGGACACTAAAACAATAGGGACACTAAAATTTAGTGTCCCTGGTTTAAATTGCAGACAAACTCTTTGATTTTGCTCGACTTTGACTGCCTTATTTTACCTGTTCCTCGCCTTTAGCGCTCTGTCGATATTGCGTTTTGCGTCCCGCTTCGCCATATCCTCACGCTGGTCGTACAGCTTTTTGCCCTTTGCGACCGCAAGCGATACCTTTACAAGCGAACCCTTTAAATATAGCGACAAAGGAATGAGCGCCAGACCTTGCTGCTGAAGCTGACCTATAAGCTTGCGGATTTCCTTTTTGTGCAGCAGCAGCTTGCGGTCACGGAGCGGGTCGCGGTTGAATATATTGCCCTGCTCGAACGGACTGATATTCATTTGCTTTATCCATACCTCGCCGTCCTTTACGGAGGCGTATGAATCCGTCATGTTGACCTTGCCCTGACGTATCGATTTTACCTCCGTTCCGCAAAGCTCTATTCCGGCTTCAAGCGTTTCGAGTATAAAGTATTCGTGCCGCGCCTTTTTGTTTTGGGCGAGTGTTTTAATACCGGTTTTTTCCGCCATTTTCATTCTCCTTTTTGGATTTATTTTCTCTGCGCGCGTAATAACGCTTCTGTCCCTCGAGATATAATTTCCTCGCGTATTCGTCATCATATGGGAAATCAATCGGCGCGACCTCACAGGGGCGGTTGTTTTCGTCCAGTGCGACCATGGTAAAGAAAGCGGTCAGCGCGATTTGTTTTCTGCCGCTTGTCAGATGCTCCGACTCAACCGAAACAAAAACCTCCATCGAGGAATGTCCCGCGTATATTACCTGAGCCGTGCAGGTTACAAGTTCGCCGACGTGTATCGGTTTCTTGAAGCACAGTTCCTCAACCCTCGCGGTGACCGCGTTTCTGCGCGAATGCTTTTGCGCCGCGACGCCCGCGGTAGAGTCCATCATTTTCATTATTTCGCCGCCGTGAACATTTCCGGCGGGGTTTGCCTGGTAGGGCAGAAGCATTTCCGCCAGCACGGAAATCGAATCTTGTTGCTTTTTTTGTTCCATAACAGTATGTTCCTTTCTATACGATTAGTATACCACATTTTTGAAATATTGTCCATAATAATATAGTATTCACTTGAATTTTTATTATCGGTATGCTATAATGAATATGATGTATAAATATACACTTATGAGGTGGAATGACGGAGGCAGCACGATGAAGAAAATAGCAATTATCCCGAATAACAGCAAGGATTTGGGACTTTTAAATACGAAGCGGATAGTTACATATCTTGTCGATAAGGCGGAGCTTTATATGGATAATTCCTACGGGGTAATCGGGATGAACGTAAATTACGTTGCCGCGGGGGAACTGTACAGCAAGGCTGAGATTTTTATTGTTCTCGGCGGCGACGGAACTATTTTGCAGTGCGCGGAGGAATGTGCGAAAAAGCATATTCCCGTTTTGGGAATAAATCTCGGCAGAATAGGATTTATGACCGAGGTGGAAATCGACGGCATAGAGGATGCGGTTGACAGACTTTTAGCCGGCGATTACGTAATAGAAAAGCGGATGATGATGCGCGTTGAGATAAAGAAAAACAATAAGCTTCAAAGCCACTGCCACGCGCTCAACGATGTTGTCGTGTCCAAATCGGCGGGGATAAGACTTATCGGGATGGAGCTGTATACCGACGGACAGCTTGTGAACCGATACATAGCCGACGGACTTATAATCGCCACCCCTACGGGTTCCACCGGATATTCCATATCCGCGGGAGGACCGGTTGTAGATCCGCGGATGCGGCTGTATGTTGCGACTCCGATATGCGCGCATATGTTGTCGGTCAGGAGCGCGGTGCTGCCGGCGGAAAAGAAAATCGTAATAAAGCTTGACGATACCTATGCCGGCTGCGACGCGATAGTGTCGGCGGACGGCGATGTGCAGGGCTGCATAAAGGACGCGGCCGAGGTTGTTATCAGCAAGTCGGAGTACGAATTTGAGCTTATAAAAATAGGAAACCAATCATTCTATGACACTGTTTTGAAGAAGCTGTCATAACTGTAAATTATGTTTTGCTACAGAAAGGCTACGGGGATTAAGATGAAATATAAACGTCAGGGACAAATACTGAAAATCATAAAAGAGAATAAAATCAAAACTCATGAGCAGCTTATAGAGGAATTGAACAAGGCGGGTTTTTCCGTAACGCAGGCGACGGTATCGCGCGATATAAAGGAAATGGGAATTATAAAGCTTCCGAATCCCGACGGCGGCTCGGTCTATGCCGCGGCGAGTAGTCTGTCCGCCGACACGGACGCGCATATTAATACCTTTTCGGACGCGGTTTGCGAGATTGACTGCGCACTTCATACGGTAGTCGTGAGAACGTATCCGGGTATGGCATCGGCGGTCGCGGCATCCGTCGATTCGCTTATGCGAAACGAGTTTCTCGGCTCAATCGCGGGCGACGACACTCTTCTGATT
>JAJBTG010000238.1:0-285 GCA_020860985.1 Oscillospiraceae bacterium | reverse complement strand
AATAGCCGCGAACGAGGCAAAGGCGTCGGAAATCGCGGAAAAGCTGAGAAAGGATTTCAATTCAAAGGGAGAAAAAAATGCTTAATCATTTATCTATAAAAAATGTCGCGGTAATAGACGAGCTGGAGTTTGGCATTCATGACGGTATGAGCGTTCTTACGGGTGAAACAGGCGCGGGAAAATCCATTATTATCGATTCGATAAATATGATTCTCGGCGCCAGAGCCAATAAAGAGCTTGTGCGCTTCGGCGAGGAAAAGGCGGTTGTTCAGGCTGTTTTTGAAG
>JAJBTG010000082.1:1304-6734 GCA_020860985.1 Oscillospiraceae bacterium | reverse complement strand
TTCGGCAATTTCATCTACTACGTCCATGCCGTCCGTTACCATTCCGAATGCCGCATATTGACCGTCCAAGTGAGGAGCGTCGTCGTGCATGATGAAGAACTGGCTCGACGCGCTGTTCGGGAACATGGTTCGCGCCATCGATAATACGCCGCGGGTGTGCTTCAATGGATTGCTGACGCCGTTGCCGTCAAATTCACCCTTGATGGATGCCGCCTCCTTATGGTTTCCGTCCTCGTCAAAGCCGCCGCCTTGAATCATAAATCCCGGTATTACTCTGTGATAGATTAAACCGTCAATGCAATTAGCGTCAATCAAACCGATGAAGTTATCCACCGTAATCGGTGCGATTTCGGGATAAAGCTCCGCCTTGATAATACCGCCGTTTTCCATTTCTATTTCAATATTTGTTTTTGTCATAATCGTATCCTCCGAAAATTTAGGGTTAGGTATGGGGAAAAACCCCGTGTATTAAAGACCTAATGTGCTTGAGCTGTTCGAGCTTTTAGAACTGCCGGATGAGCTGCTTGAGCTTCCCGATGAACTGTTCGAGCTGCCGGACGAGCTTTTGGAGCTTCCTGATGATAAGATTGCGTCATCATCCTCATCGCTGCCGCCGCACAAAATACTGTTTAGAATATCATCCTCGTCTAAATCCTCATTGTCAATATTATCGTCGTCCTCATCGGCATCATTTTTGCTGCTGCTTTTATTTGAGCTTTTGGAGCTTGAGGAGCCGTTGCCGATGGTTATTGTTTCTATAACAATCGGGTTGACGGGGACATCGTCCATACCGGAGGATGAAACCGTACCCGTTCTTGACGAGGCAATATCGTCAACAACATCCATGCCGTCTGTAACAATGCCGAATGCCGCGTACTGACCGTCCAGATAGGTCGCGTCCTCCTGCACAATAAAGAACTGGCTTGACGCGCTGTCGAATTGCTGCGCGCGCGCCATTGAAATTACACCTCTGGTATGAGAGAGTGTGTTTTCAAATCCGTTCGCGGCGAACTCGCCTTTAATCGTGCTTGCTTTCTGCTCCTTAAGATTTTCGTCATAGCCGCCGCCCTGAATCATAAAGTCCTCGATAACGCGGTGGAATATGGTTCCGTCATAGAAGCCGTCCTCCGCAAGCTCTACGAAGTTGTCAACCGTTTCGGGAGCAAGGTCGGGGTAAAGCTCCAATTCTATTTCTCCGCCGTCCTCAAGCTCGATAGTGGCTTTAATCGTGTTTTCGGTAAGCTCGGGGTCAACGGTGGGAATAGGCTCCGCTGTCGAAACCGCGCTTTCCCCGCCGCCGTTTCCGCAGGCGGTAAGCATAACCGCCGCTGAAAGTATAACTGCCGATAAAGTAATTTTTTTCATTATTCCTCATTATCTCCTTCCGTTATTTCCGACTGCGTTTCCTCGCCGTCGTTGGATTCCTCCTCGTCATTTCCGCGCTCTGTCAACGCAAGACTTACTACCTTTACGCCGCTTCCCAAACGCATCAGGCGAACGCCCTGCGTATTACGGCTGTAGGTGCTTATCTCGTCCGAGTGCATACGAATAACAATGCCGTCCGAGGTAATAATCATAATATCGTCCTCGTCCGTTACCGTTTTCATCGCCGCGATTTTACCGGTTTTATCGGTAATCTTATAGGTAAGGATTCCAAGACCGCCTCGGTTTTGACCTCGGTATTCCGTAAGCTCGGTCTTTTTGCCGTATCCGTTTTCCGTGATAACAAGAAGCTTTGAATCCGGCTCCGTAATGCCCGCGCCGATAACGTAATCGCCGGGCTTAAGGCGTATGCCCATAACTCCGCGCGTTGTGCGGCCGGTTTGACGTACATCCGTTTCCTTGAAGCGTATGGCAAGACCGTTATGCGTTACAAGAATAAGGTTCTGTGTGTTGTCCGTAAGCGAAACATTAATAAGCTCGTCGCCCTCGTTGAGGTCTATCGCTCTCAAACCGCCGTTGCGTATGCGCGAGTAGTCCATTAAATCCGTTTTCTTAACAAGGCCGTTCCTTGTAAAGAACGTGAGATACTTACCGTCCTCAAATTCCCTTACGGGGAGCATAGCCGTTATCTTTTCATCGGGTTCGAGCGGAAGAATATTAACTATCGCCGTACCCCTCGCCTGACGGCTTGCCTCGGGAATTTGATAGCCCTTGAGCTTATATACCATGCCGCGGGTTGTGAAATACAAAATAGTGTCATGCGTTGACGATGAGAACATATGCTCGACAACGTCCTCATCGCGCGTTGTCATACCGGAAATTCCGCGTCCGCTGCGGCGCTGTGAACGGTATGTGTCAACCGGCATACGCTTAACATAACCGTTATGCGTCATTGTTATTATAACGTCCTCTTCATCAATCAAATCCTCGGTATCGATTTCATCGAATACCATGGCTATATCCGTTCTGCGGCTGTCGCCATATTTGTTTTTAAGCTCCGTCAAATCCTCCTTGACGATTTCAAGAACTCTCGATTCGTTTGCGAGTATATCCTTGTATTCGGCTATTTTCGCCGTAAGCTCGTTATATTCGTTTTCAATCTTGTCGCGCTCCATGCCGGACAAACGTCCCAACTGCATCTGAACTATTGCGGTCGCCTGAATATCATCAAGCGCGAAGCGCTCGCAAAGCGCCTCTTTAGCGTCGGGAATACTCTTTGCCGCGCGGATAATATGAACAACCTCGTCCACATTATCTATAACGGTTCTGTATCCCTCGAGAAGATGCGCGCGTTCCTGCGCCTTAACCAAATCATACTTTGTTCGGCGCTCTATAACATCCTCCTGATGAGCGATGTAATAGTCAATCATTTCCCTCAGATTAAGAACCTTGGGTTTTTTATCGACAAGCGCAATCAAAATAACGCCGAAGGTGTCCTGCATCTGCGTAAATTTATATAGATTGTTAAGAACGACGTTCGGGTTAGCGTCACGCTTTAGCTCGATTATAAGATGAATATTTTCGTCCGATTCGTCGCGCGTTGAGGATATTCCGTCAAGCTTGCCCTCATGTACAAGCTCGTTGATATGCTTTTCAAGCTTAGCCTTGTTGACCTGGTAGGGAAGCTCGGAAACAACTATACGCATTTTTCCGCTTTCGGTTTCCTCTATTTCCGCTTTTGCGCGCAAAATTATTCTGCCGCGTCCCGTTGTGTAGGCGTTGCGTATTCCGCTTTTGCCCATGATAATGCCGCCCGTCGGGAAGTCGGGGCCTTGAATGTGCGTCATAAGCTCGTCGATGGTAATCAGAGGGTCGTCGATAACGGCTGTAATTCCGTCGATAACCTCGCATAAATTATGGGGCGGGATATTTGTAGCCATACCTACTGCGATACCGGACGAACCGTTTACCAACAGGTTCGGGAAACGCGACGGCAAAACATCGGGTTCGCGGAGCTTATCGTCATAGTTAGGTACGAAATCAACGGTGTCCTTTTCAATATCGGTGAGCATATTTGCCGATATTTTCGACATTTTTGCTTCCGTATAACGGTATGCCGCAGGGGGGTCGCCGTCAACGGAACCGAAGTTTCCTTTGCCCAAAACAAGCGGGTAGCGCAGAGAAAAATCCTGCGCAAGACGAACCATCGCGTCATAAACGGAGGAATCGCCGTGGGGATGGTACTTACCGAGAACATCGCCGACGGTTGTCGCCGATTTTCTAAAGTCATTCTCATAAAGCAGATTCGACTCGTACATATCATAAAGGATACGTCGGTGAACAGGTTTCAGACCGTCGCGGACATCGGGCAACGCGCGGCTTACAATAACGCTCATGGCGTAATCGATGTACGATTGTTTCATTTCACTGTTCAGGTCAACATCAACGACTTTCTGATTTTCGATGATGGACATATCCAGCTCTTTTTCCTTAGCTTTCTTTACCATTTGCTCCTCCTACTATATCTTTTTCACGGGTAACACAAACAGGTTGCACCGCGAGAAAATACTAAAAATTATTAACTGTATTTATACTGTTTATTTTATCACAAAATGCCGTAAAAATCAAGTGTTTACGCTAAATTCAACGGCAAACAAACACTATTCTTTTACTGTCCGAGCGGGGGCTTTCAAAGGTCAGCTCGTGATATGTGTGAATTTCCGTGAATCCCGCTTTTTTTAGCATATAGCGAAGCTCCTTTTCGGTGTACGCTCTTTGAATATGACGCTCTTCAAATCGGCGGTAGGCACCGCCCTGCCGTACAAAAAACGTAAGAAGCATATCCGAAATGTTTTTTGAAGCTATATATCTGTTCTGCCAGGTGTAGAAAATATCCTTGTCGGAGTGGACGAAGGTATTTTCGCCGATTATATTTTTAAGCTTATAGCGAGTGCTGATATCGAAAATGAACAGCGCATCGGGGTCCATGAAGCACGTTTTCATGCGCTTGAAGGCACGTTCCAAAAGCTTCGGCGCGACTACATAATTTATGCCGTCAATCATACAGAGAAATGCCCCCATTGTGCCGTACAAGTCAAGCCTTGTCATGCTTTGATTGAGGAAAAGTATATCGAGTCCCTGCGCCTTAGCGCGCGCGGCGTTGAGCATATCCTCGGAAATATCAACGCCGGTCATGTCGTATCCACGCCTTGCGAGAGGAATGGTAATGTTTCCGGTGCCGCAGGCGAGGTCACATACAAGATTGGGATTTATGCCGTACATATCAAAAAGATTTTCTATGTAGTCCGCCCATTTTTCATAGTCTATATCGCCGTGCATAAGCGAATCGTATATGCCGGCGAAATCGGAATAGCTTTTCATTTATTCATCCTTTCTCAAACGGTCAATCACTAAATTGTACCCATCCTTGCCGTAATTAATACACCTGTTTACACGGCTTATGGTGGCGGTGGAAGCGCCGGTTTTTGCGGCTATATCGGTATAGACGCGCTTATCGCGAAGCATTAGCGCGACCTCCATTCTCTGCGACATGGATTTAAGCTCCGAAACGGTACATAAATCCTCAAAAAAGCTGTAGCATTCATCAAGCGTTTCAAGGCTGAGTATCGCGTTGAACAGGGTATTCAGATTTTCGTTAGTCATGTTTTTCAAAACAATCACCTCAATACTTCTATTATACCACTTTAATATGTGAAAGTAAACAATATATTTTATGATTGCGGTTAATCGCGGGAGAGATGCTTGCGGCTTAAGAGGCCGAACAGTCGGACGGAAGAAAGGCAATAGAAATAAAAGCTGCCGCGTTAAGAAACAGCGGCAGCCTGCACGTTTAAATTTTATCGATGTCATTATCCAAATCCGACGGAACATTCACAAGACCTATGGTTCTCAAATGCGACATCTCGGCGAGGTTGTCCGGCTTATCGCCCGCATCGGCGAGTACCGGTTCAACGTCTATTTTATCGGATTTTATAAATTTTTTCATATCTATGTCGCTTTTCATAAGCTCCTGCGCGACAAAACGAG
>JAJBTG010000082.1:242-1294 GCA_020860985.1 Oscillospiraceae bacterium | reverse complement strand
GGGTGTAATCGCGGTTCGTACCGTCGCCCCAAAAGAAGTCACACGCTTTAACCGGACCGGCGTTTTCAAAATATTCCGTGGTACGCGACCACAAATCCACAAACACGGAGCCGGTTTCATCGGCAACCGCCTTGACGGCGTTCCTATATTCGCCGAGCAGATTTAGGAGTGTGCCGTCCTCTTGGAAAATGATGCGGTTGATGGGCGAGCATAAAATCGGCGTCGCTCCCGCCTCGCGGACAAAATTAATGTAATAGCGCAGATTATCCGCGTAGCCGCCGTGCGCGTCAAGCGTTTCGATTTTTTGGTCATTATGACCAAATTCGATTACCAGATAATCTCCGGCTTTGATTTTATTCTTGAAAGCTTTCCAATTTATATCCATAAAATCACGGGTTGTGGAGCCGGACTGCGCGTGATTGGAAACGGATATTCCGTTTCTCAGGAATTGCGGAAACATTTGTCCCCATCCGCAGTATGTGGATTTTGGATTATAGGGATATTGCGCGGGTTGGTCGGTAACGGTTGAGTCGCCGGCGATATAGATTGTGGGAACATCAACGGGTGAAACGGCGGCGGTAGCCGTAACCGCGCCGTCGCACAGGATGTATATATCGACGTTCTCCACCGCGCTGTATTCCGCGTCGCGCTTATGAAAATCGCAGACGTTTGCGGTGAATACAATATCGGTTTCGCAGTTCTTTTTGATTTCTATATTCTGCGCCATAAATCTGCGGCTTTGGGAGAGGATTGAAAACACTGTATCCTCATGCGCCTTTACGGTTACGCAGACCTCGTAATTTCCGTTCGGAACGGGGATTTGAATATGTAACGGTTCTTCTATCATTATTTAATAATACCCTTTCTGTACGCGTCAACAAGCGCGTGTAAATCCTGAATTTTTTTGTTGAGCGCCTTGCCCGTGTCCGTGTCTTCGACAAGCAGGCGGCGCGGTGCGTATTCGATTACGTCAAGTGTTGAATAAATATCCTTTTCCTCCTTAATCGCGCTGTCCACGGATTCAAACGCGTCGTGCGCGCTAAGAAGCAGAC
>JAJBTG010000082.1:0-223 GCA_020860985.1 Oscillospiraceae bacterium | reverse complement strand
TCGCAGATTTTTGGATTTTCGAAAAGGTTGTAATATTCGTCCTTAATCTCAACCCAGGTTGATTCATCGTCGATAAAATATCTTTCAAAGCTTGTCATTTTATTTTTGCCGTAAACCGGAGAATATCTGCCACACCAAAGGAACCATAAAAAGTCCTCGCCGTATTCCTTTTCGGGGGTTCCGTGACGCGCGAAATATCCCTTGCGGGCAATGTGCTCCGAAA
>JAJBTG010000235.1 GCA_020860985.1 Oscillospiraceae bacterium | reverse complement strand
ATATACCATAGTGAAAAATTTTGCAATAGTTTTAAAACAATTACCGCTAATATTTTAGCTCACGTTATCAAATTTTGAAATTTTTTCTAAGACTAAAAAAAGCAGCAGCGTCATATAACTAAATTGAGACGTCCGAGATTTATGCCGAGGACGGACTTAGGCTTTATTTTTTTGCGCGGCTTCAAGTTCCCTAAAAGGAGATGCGCGTAAAAATCTCTTATCATTCCTTGCCCTGCCGATAAGAGAGGATTTAATAACTATTTGTGCCGACGCAGGGCGGCGGAACGGAGATTTTTATGGGTAATTTCCTTAAATATTCAATTCTTTTCGCTTTGGGCGGAATTTTTTATTTATTGACGGAGCTGCTCTGGCGCGGATATTCGCACTGGTCAATGTTTGTCCTGGGCGGACTGTGCTTCGTGCTTATCGGAATAATCAACGAATTTTTCACGTTTGATATTCCTCTCTTTATTCAAATGATTATCGGAGCGTTCATCATAACGGCTCTTGAATTTATAACTGGCTGCATCGTAAACCTTAAGTTTCATCTGAATGTTTGGAACTATTATGGTATGCCTATGAATATAATGGGACAAATATGCCTGCCATATACGCTTTTATGGTTCCTGCTCAGTCCCGTATGTATAATAGTGGACGATTATCTCAGATATATGTTTTTTGACGAGGAAAAGCCTCATTACAAATTTTTTTGAATTGTTAAATATAATGACGGGGCTTCGCCCCTTATTGAAAATCAATTCTCTGTAAATATTTCGCCGCCCGACATTTATGTTATCGGCGAAATATTTTTTATTGCGGCGTCAAGGTATTCGGAAAGGTTTTTAGGGCAAGATAAACTTAAATGAGGTGATTTGTCTTGAATAAAATATTTACCGCCGTTATTATTTTTATATGCGCTTTGACATCCTCCGCTTACGCGGCTTCGGACGAATATGATAAAATTTTTGCCGACCGTCTAAAAGAACTCGGGGCCTTTGACGGCAGCTCCGGAATAACCTACGGCAGCATCGAGCATTTTGCCGATGACAGCGATATGCTGTTTATAGCCTATCTGCAAAACAACTCCGTCTGCTGCGAAATATACAACGACTCCGACGGAATCCAGCGCACGGACGAGCTTTCCTTTCCCTATGCCGTAAGCGTAGGTCTGCGTATGTACCTAGCCAATTCGGACAACTATTCCTATCTTGTCGTTACCACCACCCAGGGAAAAACGTCCGCGTCCGAATTTTTTACGGTGGTTGATGATAATTTCAAACGAACAGTGCCGGTAAGCTACGACAATATAACCTCCGCCGCCGGGTTCGAGAACGGAATCCCGACCGCCTATGATAACACCAAGCAACGGCTTTATGATTTTCTTAACAGTCTTAAGCTTTCAAAAATAAACTCAATGCGGCTTCATAACCGAATAGATGAAATCTCGGTTGAGCAATATGAAAATATCCGCGCTCTGCTTACTGCCTGCGCGGATATTATGAAATTTGACATAGACAATTACGACTATGATACATTGATGAAATATATTCTTTGCACGCACGATAATTTCAGATTGATTACCGGACTTGACCCCCAAACGAGCAGTATGGAAAACACGCCCGGTTTTGAGGATGTTTTAATTGTAAACGCCGATTATATTGACTATATCCTCACCGCCGTCTTTAAAATGCCGCCGGAGCATCCGCCCGTCAACGCGCTCGTAAGCCGCGGCTACTGCTACACAAACGGAGTTTACTATTACAAAAATATTTTTAATGTGGACTTTTCCACCGATATACGCGACTTAATAGGAGTGTACAATCTCGGCGGCGGTATTTTCTACGTGATTTTCACCGATATATACCATGAGGGAAATAACGAAACCTTTGAATACAGCTTCGCTGTTATTCGGCAAAATGAGGAGCCGCCATATTCGCTTCTGCGTATAGGAATGGGGGAAAACCTCCTTACCGAAAACGAAATAACGGAATACACCCCGCAGAAAACATATCAAAACCCGATTTGGCAAACTCCCGAACCGGGATATAATGCCGTAAATTCGCCGCTGAGCACACCTATTCTGCTGATTATAATATCCGTCGGCAGTGTAATGTTTATAATAGGAATCATTATAATAATCAAAGAGCTGTGGAATAGATAAACTCACATTCAAAAAGATTGGCCGCAAATACGTAATCGATTGTGTATACAGCCTCATTCTCTCCCGCATGATTTCTAATTATATGCTTTTTTATATTCGGTTTGATTTTTGATTTTATAATCAGGTCTTTAATTTTAGTGTCCCCGCATATCTCCTTCGGCTTAATCGGGGACACTAAACGTTCCGTAATATTATGCACCCCGCACGAAAAGGAGAAATCATCACGCAGAGTTATTTTGTTTTCGTTAATTTTAAAGCTTCGCCTAAGCTCCGTAAGCTCGCCTATATTATACGCGCCGCCGATGTCAAGAACAAAATTGTCCCCGCCCGCTTCTATAATTCGCGCCTTGCAGTCACTGCTGTTTTTCTGATATTTCCCGTCTATTATCGGCAGATTATGCCCTTTTGACGAGGTGCAGAAATATTTATATCTGTTCGTATCATTGAAATAGCCGCGCGTGTATTCTCCCGCGCCGAAATCCTCAATAAGCTGTTCCTCCTCATCCGCAATAATGAAGCTTCCCACATCATTGTGATTATGCGATTCGCCGTTGTTTCCTCCCTTTGCTGCGAAAGAAAAGTGTGTTTTCTTATTTATATACCATTGAGCATTCCCGAAATATTTTTCACCGATGTCGGTTTCACCGCCGCTCGGCAAACCTCTGTCGAGCCATAAAAACGAGCGCAAAAATCCGGCGAATCGGCAGCACTCGTCATAATCCCGACGGTATTTTTTATTAGGAATTTTTATATCGTTTCCGAAGTCTTTTCTTAAATATAGAGTTAATCCTACATTATATACGCCTTTCCTTAAACCGTCCGAAAAGCTGACGCACACATCATTTTTCAAAAACATACTTTGTTGAAATTCGGCTATTTTTTTAATCTTTTCCCCTTTTAATAAATCCGTTCCGTCAAAGCGGCGCAGAAGCTCCGCAAAATATATAAAATATCCGAAGCCGTAGCCCCAATATCCCAAGCCCTCAAGACACGCGCCGTCCTCTCCGTAACCGGATAAAAAGCAATCCATTGTATTTAGCAGCCTTTTCTTTACCTTTTCAAAGCGCTCAGGAAATTCGTATAAATATACCATTCCCACGCATCCGGCACATACCGCCGCCCAGTTATGATTTGAGCTTTCCCAGAAAAATTTGCCGTTTTCATACGGCTTAATTATGCGTTCATAAAGCATGGTATGTATGCGCTCATGCAGCTCATCGGGCAAATTAACATAATGCGCCGTTTCGCTCAACGCCTGCGCCGTTTCCGCAGAAAATAAATCTATTACCTTTTCCGGCTCTTTAGTGTCCCCGCTTATATGAGCCGGCAGCGCCCACGTAAACTCGTCGCAAACGGCGTTTATAATTTCATTCAGTTTAGTGTCCCCCATATTATATATCAATGTGTATACCGCTCGCGCCATCAGACACCCCCGCCTTGCGAAGTATTCATTTTCATAAGTAAGTCTGTTGCCGCTTCGATAAAATTCATCAAACGCGCGGCGGTTTAATTCATATCCGTCAAAGGCTTCAAAATCCTCATACAGCCCTTTCAGCTCCTCGAGCTTTTCCTCATAAATTCCCATCATTCCACCGTAAGCTTAGCGGTTAAATACTCCTTACTGCTCGTTCCCACCTTTATTTCAAATTCACAGCTCTCGATTGTCCTTTCACAATTTTTATTTATAAACGATAAATCCTCCGGTTTGATTTTCATTGTAACAGTTTTAGTGTCCCCAGCCTTTATCATCACCTTTTCAAAGCCTCGCAGCTGCTTTACGGGCGTCATTATACTGCTCACAACATCGTTTATATACAGCTCAACTATCTCCTTTCCGTCAATACCGCTGTTATTTGTTATATCAACACTCACCGTAATTTCCTCATCACGACTAACCACATTCTTTGACAGACGAAGATTGTCGTATTCAAAGCTTGAATACGACAGCCCGTACCCGAAATCATATACATTGCCCGGCTCAACATCCATATATCTCCCGCCGTGCCAACCCTCATACAGGTTATAATAGCACGGCATCTGCGATGAGCAGCACGGGAATGAAAGCGTAAGCTTGCCGCTTGGATTAAAGCGTCCGGCGATAAGCTCCGCCACCGCGAGTCCGCCCAAATCACCGCCGTTAAACGCTTCGATTAACGCGTCGCAATTACTTTTCAACCATTCTATGCACAAAGGCTTGCCGTTTATCAGCACCCCAATAAACGGCTTTCCGGTCGCTTTCAGCGCCTTTAGCAAGTCAAACTGCGCACCCGAAAGCTCCAAATCGGCTCGGTCGCGAAATTCGCCGTACTGCTTCAGGCAGTCGCCCACCACGGCAATAATTACGTCCGATTTCTCCGCCGCTTCAACCGCCTCGGCTATGCTTTCCCGCGATGAATCCATAATATCGCAGCCCTCATTATATAAAATATTGCTGTCCTTAAATACCGTTTTTATCCCGCGCAAAACAGTGTAATAATCATTTTCGGGGATAACATTTTCCTTAGGCTCGGGATGACTGAAATACGTCCAGTCGCCGTACTGCGCGCGAATATCGTCAGCATTCGGTCCGATAACCGCTATAGTTTTACTGTCCCCGAAATTTTTCAACGGCAAAATATTATTCTTGTTTTCCAAAAGCACAAGGCTTTCGCGCGTTATTTCCATATTCACGCGCCTATGCTCCTCGCAGGCGATAACGCTCCGAGGGATTTCCGCTTTTCCGTCAAAAAGTCCAAGCTTGAATTTAACTCTTAAAATTCTGCGAACGGCATCGTCGATATATTTCATGTCGATTTTACCCTCGTTTGCCAGCTCAACCATGCAGGCGTAAACTTTGGGCGGGTGCATACTCATATCATTTCCCGCTTCACCCGCCGTTTTTGCCGCGTCTTTAATTGAGGAAACCACCATTTGATTCGTCATAAGCGCCCGAACATTTTCCCAATCGGTTACAACAAATCCGCCGAAGCCGCATTCCTCCTTTAAAAGTCCGCGCAGAATATCGGCGTTCGCGGTGAGCGGAACGGAGTCTATAGAGCCGTACGCGGTCATAACCGTTCCGCAGCCCGCGTCGCACGCGCGTTTAAACGGCGGCAGGAACAGCTCCCGTATCTTTCTCTCCGTGACCTCGGTATCGTAAGCGTCGCGACCGCCGGTCGCCTCGCCGTAGCCGAGATAGTGCTTAGCGCAGGCGACAATCAAATTGTCGCACTGATATCCGTCAATTATCGCGGCGCCCAGCTCTCCGATAAGATACGAATCCTCTCCGAAGGTTTCGTCAACTCGCCCCCAACGCAAATCGCGGGCTATGCAGAGCACCGGCGAAAACGTCCAATCAAGACCGTCCGTCGCCACCTCACGCGCCGTTACTCTCCCCATCTCGCGAATCAACTCCGTATTAAAGCTGCACGACACCGCAAGCTGCGACGGAAAAATTGTCGCTCCGTTTAAAAGGCAGTGCCCATGAATAGCATCTATTCCGAAAATCGGCGGGATTTTCAGACGTGTTTTTTGCGCCGCCTCCCTGATTTTTTGAGTGTCCTCCCCGAGGACGTGCAGGAATGAGCCTATGCCCAAATTCAGGAATCTTTCATATTCCTCCCCGCTTACGGCATTGTAGCTTATCTGCGTCATCTGCGCAATTTTTTCCTCCGCCGTCATCAGCGACAGCAGGCTTTCAACCCGCTCCTCAACAGGCAGATTTTTATTCATATACTCCCTCATTTTTTATCCTCCTCCCCGGATTCTACCGCGCACTTCGTTAATCTCAGTATACAATCATTTATATGAAAAGTCAACCGAATTGTAATCTAATTGTAGCTTTACAAAGGCGTGAATTTGTGGTAGAATGGGTGAGGTTTAAAATAAAATTTCGGAGGTACGAAAAATGATTGTTTCTGTAAAAAACGCTATTTTACATATACTTGACGCAAATTCGGGAATGAGCGTATTCTCGGATGCGGAGCTTGACGTAAGCGACGCGTCAATAAATAATTTTATCACAAAGCATATTGAAAAAACCTATGAGGACGCCGGACTCCGCAAGGGTGAATTTACCGACAACAGCGGCTTTAAATACCACCTAAAAGAATATCTTAACGGCGAAACGGATCTGCAGCATTTATCGCTTTTTATTGCCGAGCGCGTTTACGACGGCATAAGAAGCGCCGAAAACACCGAGTCCTGCGATATTATTGTTTGCGAATGTATAGCGAACGAGCAGCCTGTACTGGCGGTTTTAAAATGCGACAACAAAATCGGATACACGCATCAGGTAACCCAGGATAACGGCAAGGTAGCAAACAAGCTTATCAACCATTACGCAATTCTGCCGACTGTCACTCAGAAAATATCCGAATGCGCGTTTATAAACGAAACCGCTTTTTCAATTAAATACGCCGGCAAAAAGCGAAAAATCGACGGTGAAACCACCGACCTTATCGCCGATGTCCTGCTTGAATGTTATTTTGACATTTCCGTTAAGGAATCGATTAACGCGGTAAAGAAGATTGCAAAAAAGGTTACGGACGACAACGGCGGCGACAGCATCGAAACCTCCGCAAAAATAAAACAATTTATAGTTGAAAGCATAGAAGATAGCGACTGCGAATACAT
>JAJBTG010000146.1:1088-6781 GCA_020860985.1 Oscillospiraceae bacterium | reverse complement strand
GCATAAAAACGCGCATAAAAATAACGGACGCTTTCGCGTCCGTTATTTTAAATATCGTATAGATTATTCAAATCTGTAAATAATCATTGCCTTGATTGTTGAACCCTTATCAGAGTGGTTTACAAAGAGGTAATCTCCGTCCTCAATTTCGGAAATTGAAGATACTTCCTTCTCTATGTTAATCTTGCCGCTGCTGCTGATTGTTACAACATCTATAGCCATTGATGCGTCAAACGTAATAGTATCTGTAATACCTGCAAGTTTTACCCATGCAACATCATCCAAATCATGATCGGTTACCATATCGAACATATAGTGAACACGAGATGTTGAGTTGGTAGCGTTGTTTACACCGATAATCGGAATTGATGATTCAATGAACTCGCCTGTTTCCTCATCAAATTCAGCATTTGCTGCGCTTGCGTATCTCAGAAGAAGCTTGCCGTCCGTTGTGTACAGAAGAATATCGCCCTTCTTCAAACCGTATTCGCCATCCGTCAGCTTAGCTCCGCTCGTCTGAGCATCCGGAGCATTCCAACGCTCATCAGCCTGGAAATATCTATTAGATGTGCCGCCCCAAATACTTGAAGTCTTTGCATCACCGAAGTTTGTATTCTTATTGGTTGTAACAGATACCTGCGAACCTCCGATATAACCCGAGATTGTATAGATAGTCATGTCCTCATCCTCGTCATAGCCCTCATAAATAGCGTTGACTACCATTACCGAAGGACCGTTGCCTGAACTATCCATATCCGAGAATACCGCCTTAGCCGAACCACTCGCATTGAAGTTGATTACGATATTGGCATTTATTGAATTCTTAAATTCACCTACAACGAAATCACGTGATGAACCGTTCTCTCTTACTACATAGTTAGAAGCAACTACCTCACCTATCGAATAATTGGAAGCTGTTTTCATATCGTCAGTGTCAGAAGGAACATTAAATTCTATAATACCGTCAACAATATTATAACCGCTTACCGCGCCGCTTAATGAAGCAACATTGCTTAAGTTTGTAGGATTGATTCTAAGAGCATCCTCATCATCTACATCGGTAGAATCTACCGCGCAATAAAGCTTTGAAAGCTCACTGCTTGAGTTTAGCTTATACTTAACAAGTCTGATAGGCGTAGAATTCATCAAAAGGAATGCGTTGTTTTTAATAGTAGTGGTGCTTCCCGAAGTGGTTGTAAGCTCCGACTTAATATCCTCCGCTTTAGCGGTTGATGCTTCACTGTCTGACGGACCCCAGTAGCTTACTGTTGATTTAAGCTTAGCTTCAACCGACTCGCCGTCCATTGTGTAAAGCTTAACTATTATATCTTCGCCGTCATCCGAATCATAGATGCTCAAAATCCAACCGTAGCTCTCGCCTGACTGAAGCATACCGTCCGAAGTTGTTGACTCGATATAGCCGATTCTGTCGAACATATCAAGATAGAATACAGCCTCGCTGCCCATCTTGCAGTCATCTATAGCGTTAGCGTCTACCTCATATTGTACTCCGCCTATAGTAGCGTATGTCTTATCGTCATCCGTTGAAATGCTCTTAACAGTTCCCGTAACAGTTTCGCCCGTTACAACAAACTGAAGATTCTCATTGTCAATGCTTCTCTTTATAGATACTACATTGTTCTTCTTTAGATTTCTCGGAGCAGCCGTTGTGCCGCTGATTGTTGTCGAAATTGTAAGGTCGTTTTCATCCTCGTCAACATTGATGGTTGTAGCGGTATTGTTTATATTACCGATAACCTTCTTTGTTGTTGCAGATGTAACAAGCATTGTTTCATATGAATCGATAAAGATATAGTCATATCCGTCCACATCGCTGTTGTTTTCAACAAGCTTGATTGTTCCTACCTTCGGCTGTAGGAATTCGATATATTCATAAGCCTGAGTTTCGCCGTCCTCATCCTCATAATAGAATCTCGGATCACCTGAGTTGGACGATACAGCCGAGTTATAATCCTCCTCGTCTATAATCGTGCCGTTATAAACAACCTGTATATCCTTTGAAAGCTTATACTTTGTTTTGTTGTAAACCTTAATCTGACCTGCTGTGCCGTCAAAGCCTTCAAATATTTCAATATCGGCTACATCGTCGTTATCAAGAGTTACTGTTTCTGTTTTTGTAGTATTCTCGGCAACCGCAAGCAAAACTCTTGTATCGCCGTTATCTACGTTCTGATAATAGAAAGTGATGTTTGAAGCAAGAAGAGAATCGAGATCCACAAGCTCTGTATCGTAAACTACCTCTTCATCATCGTCCGATACAATAAGAACCTGTCCGCTTGTAAGATTCTTATTTGTAAGAGAGGTTGTTTCCGTACCTAAAAGAACACCCTTTTCCTCCTGCACGTCAAACGCGTATTCAGCAAGAGTTCTTTCAGCCTTATATTTCGGATAACCGTTATCTGTTCCGTCAGGCTCGTTGTAGTCTGCAAGCAAAGCATTGTAAACCATCTTAATTACAAGACCGCGCTCTGCCGCTACGCCCGTTGTTCCGGTAGCATTCTTTGTAATATCAAGGCTTGCCGCCTGCTTTAAGTAACCGTTCGGGTAACCGCCGTAGTATTCAGCCGAATCCCCGTAGTTCATAGCGCATACAAGCATCTTTGCAACCTGCTCGTAAAGTACGTCACCGTCGGGCTGGAATGTACCGTCGCCCATACCGTTTACGATACCAAGCGATGATGCTGTCTGAATTGTTCCCGCTGCCCAGTGCGAATCCGCTACGTCAGTGAAAACATTCTGATATGTAGATGATGAGGTGCTGTTAAGCATTCTCAAAACTATAGCTGCCATTTCAGCTCTTGTTACTGTTGATTCCGGTCTGATGGTTCCGTCGTCATAACCCGTTATGATACCCAAACCCTGGCACAAAGCAAGAGCCTTCTGGTAATAGCTGTCGCTGTCATACTCGGTTGATTCAACAGTTGTCGTTGTTGTCGGAGCCTCCGTTGCTTCCGTTTCCTCTGTTTCTGCCGGAGCCTCTGTTGCCTCCGCTTCCGCAGGAGCCTCTGTCGCTTCTGTTTCCTCCTCAGGAGCGGCGGTGCTTGTTACTTCTGCGCTCTCTGTGTCGGTAGTGCTGTCGTCAGCCGCAGCACCCACCCAGACGAGTGACGTTACTATCATAGTGCTTGTCAAAAGCGCACAAATCAGCTTCTTCATTTTTCCACTCATGTGAATACCTCCATAAATATTTTTAATTTATCGGAAAGCAGCTGCAATCCGACATAAAAAGCCCTCTCCCTTGCTTTTTAAGCACAGTCGCGTAAGCTTTTATATAATAGAATTCGGAATCTATCCGAATTTTATTAACATTAAGATTGTACTAACCAGGTTAGCCTATTGATTATATAATAATATGCGCACTCTAAACAGTTAAAAATCAGCGTTTTTTGTTTAAAAAACAGTGTTAAGTGCCGGTGTGCGTAATTCTCGCAAACTCCTTATACTCAAGCGGAGACACTCCGGTATATTTTTTGAATACCTGACTGAAATATTGCGAATTTGAACCGTATCCGACCTTTTCCGCAACCTCGTATATCCTGTCCTTTTTACCTTCGACAATAAGCCGCTTTGCCATTTCCATTCGCTTTTCCATAACGTAATGCGAAAAATTCTTACCTGTTTCCTTTTTGAAAAGCTTGCCCAAATAATCTACGTTCGTATACAAAATATTTCCTGCAATCCATCTGAGCGACAGGTTTTCATTCTCGATATTTTCATCTATTACGCGTATGGTGTCCTTTATAAGCGAGCTATAAATTTTGGAATTGCGCGGCGCATTTGCCGTTGCGATTTCCTCCGCCTTTTCATTGATAAAGGATTTAATCGCCGCCAGGGTTTTGGAATCCTGTATTGTAACTATTCCCCTCATATATTTATCGATTTTCTCGACCGCACAGCAGCGTATGATACATACATAAAGCTCCATGCAATACGTTTTCGCGACCGCCGGCGACGGAGTTGACGCTTCAAGACCGCTGAAAAACGCGTCAAGCAGCACCTTCATTTTTTCCGTGTCGCCGTTTTTCACGGTGCGTTCAATACTGCCGTACTGCGGCTTTATTCCCGGCGCGGATTTATTGCTTTTAATTTCGTTCTCATACAAAACCTTAGAGCCGTCGGCATAGAATAAATATCCCAGACACTCGTTCAGGCGTTCATAGCCCGAAGGAGCATCCGATATACGCAAAACATCGCTGTATATCGCCATGACCTCATAATCATAGCATTTGCAGACCATTTTCCGTATCTTTTCCAAAAGCTCAACCAATTTTCTGCTACCGAGAATATCCGTAATCAGCAAAATATGATCTCTGAACACCGTACACAAAAGTAAGCTGTCGTTTCCTATAACCTGTTCCGCTATATTTTTAAGAAAAAACAAATCCTTTTGTTCCTCAAACGGTTTAAGAATAATCATTCGTGTTTCTGTCAGACTGTCTACATTAAACGTCCTGCAATATATGTTAAAAATCTCATCGGTATCACCCTGACCTAATATGTATTCTCTTAAAAATTGCTCCCTTATTATCGGTTTTACACGTTCCGCTTCATGGATGACCATCTGTTCAAATTTGTTTGCCGCGTCTGTACAGCCATGTATGGTATTATCTACCTTATACATAGTCAGCCTCCTCTTCCACTGTTATCTATTTTCTATTATACATTATTTTTTTCATAATTTCAAGTATAATATTTTTCCTTATTTTGTTTTTTTACGGAAAAATATGGCGAAGCTCCGCGAAAACGCCGTACCGCCTTGATAATATTAAGGTCACGCGCGGTTAATTTTTTGTTTTTCAAAAAAACAAAGCTCCGCCGGAAAAATTTTCGCCGGAGCTTAAAAGCATCAATCGTTAAATTAGAACTCGAATGCAGTGGAAGCCTTTGAAATAGTAACATTTGTCAGGTCATAGCGATACGGACCCGCGTTCTTGATATAGCCAAAGCACCATGTTCTTATACCCGTCGCCTGCGACTGAACATATCCCATGTTCTCCGATGTACCTACAACCTTTCCGTTCATATCCGTAACCTTTACGCTGTATTCCTGGAAAATATTGTTTACTGTAATCTTTACGTGATACCACTTTTCAGCCTCGATACTTGCTGTAATCGATGATGAGCCCTTGTTTGCGGATGTAATTGATGTTGTGTCAAACACAATAGATCCGGCGATATAGTTTGTATTTGATGTTGCGTCCGTGAAATCTCCGAACATAAGCTGGAATGAACCGTCATGCATACGAACGTCAAATTCACACAAGCCGTATTCCGTTGTGTAGTTCGATGTTGTATCTCTCTGATACATATAGAACGAACCCGCACCGTAAGCGCCCTGCTTCTCGCAAATCGAATACATCTCACAGTAATTTACATCCCTCTCGTCGTCATGAAGGAAAGTTTCGCCATGGCGGTCGGATGAACCCTTTGAAAGCCACGGACTTCCGTCCTCTATGATGTTAAGACCGTAATAACCCATTTCGGCTCCGCCAACCGCGCAGTCCGAAAAATCCGAATTGGTTATGTAGGTAGCCGACTCCTCTGCATTCGCAAGAATCGGCATCGCAGCAGCCTGAATACACATCGCAGCAGCTGCGATAACTGAAATTAGTTTCTTTTTCATTTTGATCTTCCTTTCTCTCTTTAATCATGCGCCGTCTTGAAACACACTA
>JAJBTG010000146.1:0-1078 GCA_020860985.1 Oscillospiraceae bacterium | reverse complement strand
ACTTAATTTTACTACATTTTCAACAAAAAGGATATATAAAAATCCGATATTATAGTTCAAAAAAACGTAATTTATTCCAAGCGCCGGAGAAGCTTGACTTTAAATTTTTTCTCAATATGCGTAAAAAAACGTCTAAACCGTAACCAACTTTACATCCTCCCTGTCAAGCTCACCATGCCATTCCTCGGTAAGCTTCGCGTCGGTTATAAAGCAGTCTATCCTGTCAAGTCCCGAAATGCGCGGGACGCCGAGCTTGCCGATTTTATTTTTATCGCATAAAAATATTGCCGACTCGCTGCAATCGAGCATCGCTTTTTTAATTTCCGCTTCCTCCTCGCTCGAATCCACAAGTCCGCGCATAAGCGTTATGCCCTTGCAGGAGAAAAAGAATTTGTTCGCGTAATAATTTTCACGTATGGTTTTCTCCGCCGTTCTCCCCACAAACGACATATTCCGTTGGGTAAGCTGTCCGCCGGTGCAAATCACATGAATATGCGCGCAGTCCGAAAGCTCCGAAACAATTTTGTCGGCATTGGTTATAACGGTAATTCCGCGCTTTACCTTTATATATCTCGCAAGATGCCATGATGACGTGCTTGCGTCGAGGAAAATCGTTTCGCCGTCCTTAATCATCTGAGCGGCGCACTTTCCTATGCGCTGTTTTCCCTCGTAATTTACAGTGTCGCGTTCGATTATCGCAAGCTCCGGCTCGCTGCTGTCAACCAATGTTGCTCCGCCGTATGTGCGTACAAGAACCCCCTGCTTCTCGAGCTTTTCCAAATCGCCGCGAATGGTTTCCGCAGTAACGTCAAACTGCTTCGCAAGCTCCGTAACAAGCACGCTTCTATCCTTATTAATTATCTGCTCAATCCTGTTCCTACGCTCAACCGCAAGCATATGTAATACCTCGTTCTCAGTTTATTTGCGGGGACTTTTCCCCTCAAATATATTCTACCATAAAATATGTAAATTTTCAACATATTATTTATGCTTTAAATAAGAAAAAGGCTCCGCAGCGCAAAGCTGATATAATCCCCTTAGAGTAGACACTTGAAATAACAAAAAGATTTCAAGACTA
>JAJBTG010000090.1 GCA_020860985.1 Oscillospiraceae bacterium | reverse complement strand
TTAAGGAATTATTTGAGGAATTATCGGATGTACGCAACAATTGTTATGAAGTAATTTCCGATGAGGAAAAACAAAAAATGTCAGCGCTTTGCGATGAGTACAGAGTGTTTCTCGACAACGGAAAAACGGAGCGCGAATGTGTTATTGAAACCGTGGAAATGGCGGAAAAGAACGGTTTTGTCAATATAGAGGAAAAGGACGCGCTTAAAAGCGGGGATAAGATTTATTGCGTAAACCGCGGCAAAAACGTGCTTCTTGCGGTAGTAGGCGAGGATGATATAGAGAGCGGATTCAATCTTGTGGGCGCGCATATAGATTCGCCGAGACTTGATTTAAAGCAAAATCCGTTGTATGAAAGCAACAGCATGGCGCTGCTTAAAACGCATTATTACGGCGGAATCAAGAAATATCAGTGGGCGACCATTCCCTTGGCACTGCACGGGGTTATATTTACTCGCAGCGGAGAATAGCTTACGCTAAGCATTGGTGAAAAGGAGGAGGATCCGGTATTTTGTATAACCGATTTACTTCCGCATCTTGCGCAGGAGCAGATGATGAAGAAGATGCACGAGGCTGTGGAGGGTGAAAATCTGAACATACTTATAGGCGGAATCCCCGTGGGCGAGGACGTAAAGGAAAAGGTTAAGTTTGGAATATTGAAGCTTCTGAATGAAAAATACGGAATCCGCGAGCAGGATTTTATAAGCGCGGAAATTGAAGCTGTACCGGCGTGCAAGGCGAAGAATGTCGGATTGGACGAGAGCTTTATAGGCGCTTACGGACAGGATGACAGAGTGTGCGCGTTTACCACTGTTAAGGCGATTTTGGATGCGGGTAAGCCGAAGAGGACGGCGATTGCGTTGCTTGTTGATAAGGAAGAGATTGGTTCTGTCGGAAACACGGGAATGTTGAGCGCGTTCTTTGAAATTACTGTTGCGGAGATGGTAGAAAAGCTCAAAGGCTCATGCTCCGTTACGATGCTGAACCGAGTTATATCCAATTCCTGCTGTATGTCGTCGGATGTGAGCGCGGCGGTTGACCCCAATTTTGAAAATGCGTTTGAAAAGAATAACGCCACATTTGCCGGCTGCGGTATGTCGCTTGTGAAGTACACGGGCGCGAGAGGAAAATCCGGCTCGTCGGATGCGAATGCCGAGTTTGTCTATAAGATAGGAAAGATAATGGACGATAACGGCGTAATCTGGCAGACGGGCGAGCTTGGAAAGGTTGACCACGGCGGCGGCGGAACGATTGCGCAGTATGTCGCGAATCTCAACATGGACGTAATCGACTGCGGCGTGCCGGTGCTGTCGATGCATTCACCCTTCGAGGTTACCTCAAAAGGGGATATATATATGGCGTACAAATCATACATGGCGTTTTATGCTGATATGATGTAAAAGCAATGTCCGTCAGGTCAAGCTATTGACACTCTAACCTAACGAAGCAGCGCGTACAAAAACAATTGAAAATACAAAAAAACAAAGCCTCCGACTTCGCGGAGGCTTATTTTTATCATTTGAAGCGGTTAAAGTTTCAAATTATTTTTTCTTATTGGAACGTCTTTCCTGTGCCGCGGCAGCTCTTGCCTTTATTTCCGACTCTCTCCAAGCGCCCAAGAAGCCGCTTGCGATAAAGATGGATGTGTAAGCACCGGCTAGGATACCTACGATAAGCGGAAGAGCAAACTCTCTGATCGTTGAAACGCCTAAGATATAGATAAGAACTATAGTTATAAGCGTTGTAACAGTTGAGTTGATTGTACGGCCGAGAGTTTCCATAACGCTTCTGTTTGTAAGATCGGTAATGGACTCGTTCTTTTTACGAAGCTTCATGTTTTCTCTGATTCTGTCAAATATAACGATTGTGTTATTAATCGAATATCCGACAACCGTAAGCATAGCCGCGATGAAGGTTGTGTTAAGCGGAATGTTTGTGATTGCGTAAACAGCCGCCATAACCACAATATTAATCGCAAGCGCAACAACCGCCATAACCGCACTTCTCCACTCAAAACGAATTATGATGTAGAGAAGTATGCAGATGATTGCAAGCAATGTATAAAGCAAAGCCTTTCTCTGAACCTCGTTTCCGAAGCTTGCGGAAGCCGACGATACGGAAAGTAAATCATCATCGGATAAATTGTATTCCGTCTTTAAAGTTTCAAAGATTTCATTTTTTACCGATTCGTCAACCGGAGGAGTTTTGATAACAGCGATTTCGCTGCTGTCGCCCGTCTGAACGGTTGCGTTTATAGTATCGGTTGTGTTTGTCTGAATAAGGTCCGCAACCTCTTTGTTATCAAATTCGGTGTGCATATTGACCTGCATTCTGATACCGCCCATAAATTCAACGTCAAAGTTAAATCCTCCGTGAACAAGGTACATAACGATACCAATCACGATGACAAGCGCAGGAATAAGAACGAATTTCCATCTGTTTTCTGTAACTTTAATAGTTTTCATTATTCTTCCGCACCTCCTTTTTTAGCCTTTGTGCTGTAGAAAGCATTTCTGTTTTGGATACCGATTCCAACGAGCTGCTTCAATAGGAATTTAGTGATAACGATAGCGGTAAACATTGAAAGAACAACGCCTATGCCCAAGGTTGTAGCAAAGCCCGTTACCGTACCTATTCCCGAAAGGTAGAGGACAACGCATGAAATAATTGTTGTCACGTTCGAGTCAAGGATAGCCGAGAAAGCTTTGTTAAAGCCCGCGTCAACCGACGCCTTTATTGTTTTTCCGAGCCTTAATTCCTCTTTCATTCTCTCGAATATGATACAGTCCGCATCGACCGCCATACCGATTGAAAGAACGATACCAGCAATACCCGAAAGACTTAGGTTGACTCTGAACAGACCCAACGCAAGTCCGATAAGACCCACATAGATAAGCAGTGAGATGTCCGCGATAAGACCCGGAACTCTATACATGATAACCATGAATATCATAATAAGTATAATACCGATTGCCGCCGCTGTAAGACTGCGCGGAAGTGCGTTTGTACCAAGCTCCGCGCCTACGGTTTCCTGAGTGATAACATTCAGATTGAACGGAAGCTGACCGGACTTAATTTTATTCGCAAGGTCCTGAGCCTCTTCAGCCGTAAAGTCACCGGTAATCACGCATGAATCGGAGTTGATTTCCTCCGATACTCTCGGTGAGGAAACAACGGTTTCATCCATCATAATGGAGATATAGTTCTTGCCCTCGCTTGAAAGTCCCGCGGCTGTTCTTGTAGCCTCGGCGAACTTTTCCTTTGCCTCGGAGTTGAACTCTACCTGAACATAGGCTTGCGCAGCCGATGTTTCGGAAACCTGTCCGTATTGATAGGAAGCGTCCTTAATGTCGGTAGCTCCCTCAAGAATTACGTTGCCGTCAGCGTCCACGAATGTAAGCTTCGCAACGTCGCCAAGAAGCGAAGCCGCTTCATCGGTTTCAAAAACCGAAGGAATTTCAACAGTAATTTTACCACCCTCGCCCTGTGATATTCTTGCGTCTGTGTAGCCGGCGTTTGTTAAACGCGTCTGGAATATGGATTCAACCACATTCATGTCACTTTCAGATGCGTCTATCGCATTGCCGTCGTCATCGACAGCCTGGAACGTAATAACCGAACCTCCGGCAAGGTCGATGCCCTTTCTGATTCCCTTTGTTTCGTCAAACATACCGCCGTATGAATATCCCGCTATGTTAAATCCGATAAAGGCAACATAGTTAAGAATCAACGCCAACACAACAACGAAGCAAAGAGTAATAATGCTCTTTTTTTTCATTTGCATTCATTTCCTTTCTTTAGGGTTTGCATTAATAACCCAGTATAAAATAGCATAAAAACATTATACAACCATATTAGAAAAATGTCAAGATAAAAATCGCAAACAGACAAAAATACTCAAAAATGCCTTGTTCATGCAAAAAGTCGGGGATGGGGCAAAAAGAAAAATAAAAACTTTATACCTGACTTGACACCTGTAAACATATGTGCTATAATAGCGTCAATAAGGGGAATGCGGACGAGCATCATGGAGGAAACATATGAAAACAGATATAGTCATAGTGGGAACCGGAGTTGCGGGACTTTTCTGCGCGCTCAATCTTCCGCGTGATAAAAAAATTATAATGGTAACGAAATCCGAGGCCGATAAAAGCGATTCGTTTTTGGCGCAGGGCGGAATCTGTGTTTTAAAGGACGACGATGATTACGACAGCTATTTTGAGGATACAATGCGCGCCGGTCATTATGAAAACAACAAGCGCTCGGTTGATATAATGATACGTTCGTCGAGGGAGATAATCGACGATTTAATAAGTTGCGGCGTTGAATTTGAAAAAAAGGACGGACAGCTTTGTTTTACCAAGGAGGGCGCACATTCAACTCCGAGAATTTTATTTCATGAGGATGTAACCGGAAAAGAGATAACCTCCAAGCTGCTTGCGAAGGTGCGAGGCGAGCTTGACAATGTTGAAATAATCGAGAATTTCACCATGGTGGATATTATGGAGGAAAACAACGAATGTATGGGCATTGTCGGAATAAATTCCGACGGCGGGATTGAAACAATCGAAGCCGACTTTACGGTGTTCGCGTCCGGCGGAGTCGGGGGACTTTTCAAACATTCGACAAATTACAGACACCTTACCGGCGATGCGTTGGCGATATGCTTAAAGCACGGCGTCAGGCTCGAAAACATCGATTATATACAGATACATCCCACAACGCTCTATTCGACAAAAAAGGGCAGACGCTTTTTGATTTCCGAGTCGGTGCGGGGGGAGGGAGCGGTTCTCTTTAATGCAAAGATGGAACGCTTCGTAGATGAGCTTTTGCCGCGCGACGTTGTTACCGAGGCGATTCTGTAACTAATGAAAGAGGATAAGAAGCCGTATGTTTGGCTGTCGATGAAACCGATTTCAACCGAAAAAATTAAGGCGCATTTTCCCAATATTTATAAGAAATGCCTTGAGGAGGGCTATGACGTTACCAAGGAATGTATACCGGTCGTTCCGGCTCAGCACTATTTCATGGGCGGAATATGGGTGGATGAATACAGTAAGACCTCTATGGACAGGCTGTACGCCGCCGGCGAAACAAGCTGCAACGGAGTTCACGGCAAAAATCGACTCGCGAGTAATTCGCTGCTGGAAAGCCTTGTATTCGCGAAACGCGCCGCAAAGCAAATCGCTTTGGGAAAGCCTTTGAGCGCGGAGCGTAAATGCAGTGCCGAAAAGAGCTACACAAATTATGAGGAAGAATATAAAAAACTTGTTTTGGAAGAAATTGAAAGGATGAAAAAAGAGCATGAACAATATAACAATGAAGCTTAACACGGATGAATTGATAATGTCGGCGTTGAGGGAGGATATAACAAGCGAGGATATTACAACCAATTCGGTGATGCCCGAATACCGCAGGGGAGAGGTGCAGCTCATTTGCAAGCAGGACGGTATTCTTGCCGGACTTGATGTATTTAAGCGAGTATTTGAGCTGCTTGACGATACGGTTGAGTTTGAGATGAATTATGCCGACGGTGATGAGGTCAAGAATGGCGATTTAATCGGAACCGTTACGGGCGATATAAGGGCGCTGCTTTCGGGAGAGAGAACCGCGCTGAATTATTTGCAGCGCATGAGCGGAATCGCTACATATACGCGCTCAATCGCGGATTTATTAGAGAGCAGTAAAACTAAGCTTCTTGATACCAGAAAGACAACGCCGAATATGCGCGTGTTTGAAAAGTACGCCGTTAAGGTCGGCGGCGGATGCAATCACAGATATAATTTGAGCGACGGGATCCTGCTTAAGGACAACCATATAGGCGCGGCGGGCGGAGTTAAGGAAGCGGTCGCGATGGCTAAGGAGTACGCGCCGTTTGTGCGTAAGATTGAGGTTGAGGTCGAAAATCTCGAAATGCTTCAAGAGGCGCTCGACGCGGGCGCGGACATTATTATGCTCGACAATATGAGCGTGGACATGATGAAGGAAGCCGTTAGGATTGCGGCGGGAAGGGCGCAGACCGAGTGCAGCGGAAACGTAACGCGGGAAAATGTCGAGAGATTGGTTGATATAGGAGTTGACTATATCTCAAGCGGCGCGCTTACGCATTCGTCGCCGATAATGGATTTATCGCTGAAAAATCTTCATGCAATTTAATGAGAGGATATGATTAAATGAACGGCGTTCAAAGACGCGAGGAAATTTTAGAGACAATTAAAAATTCAGAAACGCCTGTATCGGGAAGCGCCTTGGCGAAGCTGACGTCGGTTTCAAGACAGGTCATAGTGCAGGATATTGCACTCCTGAAGGCGGAGGGGAACGAAATTCTTTCCACGAACAAGGGGTATATTTTAAAAGCTCCGGAGCGTGTTTCGCGAGTTGACAAGGTGGTTCACAGCGACGACGAGGTAGGGGACGAGCTGAACACCGTCGTGGACCTCGGCGGTTTTGTCGAGAATGTTTTCGTGTGGCACAGGATTTACGGAAAAATTGAAGCAAAGCTTGCCATAGGCACGCGCGCCCATGTTTCGGAATATTTGGAAAGCTTAAAAAACGGCCGTTCGAGTCCGTTGAAAAATGTCACCTCCGAATATCACTATCATAAAATTACGGCGGATACGGAGCAAACGCTCGATATTATCGAGGAGGCTTTGGATAAAAAGGGATATTTGGTGAGAGATGAAATTTAATTTATGCCGCGGATTGTTTGTCCGCGGTTTTTGCTTTGCCGCGTTTTTCTGAAATAAGATTTTTTTAACACTTGAATATTTTAAACGATTGTGGTACAATGTG
>JAJBTG010000130.1:6525-6865 GCA_020860985.1 Oscillospiraceae bacterium | reverse complement strand
ATTCTTGAAAGCTCGCGGAGATTATCTATATTTTTGTAAATATACCCGCCGCCGTCCTCAATGTCCTTGGGAACGGCAAGGTCAATAAATACTCTGTCCTTATTTATTTTAAGAGATTTTTCTATTCCCGCCGCCGTAAGCGTATAATGCGGACTTGCCGTCGCGCTTATAACGACGTCCATTTTATCGAGGCTTTCATATCTGTCGGCATAATCGATAACTTCCGCATCGGCAAAATCACCGAACGGAACCGCGTCGTGAGTGCGTGTCGTAACAAATAAATTCACGCCGCCGTATGAAAGTAAATCCTTAAAAATTATACTTCCCATCTTCCCTGTCG
>JAJBTG010000130.1:0-6515 GCA_020860985.1 Oscillospiraceae bacterium | reverse complement strand
ATTATAAGCGCATTTTTATTTTTTAGTGTCACCAAAATATTTTCGCAAAGATTTATCGCGATAGTTGCCGCCGACACGGGAGTTTTGGAAAGCATCGTTTCGGTTTTTACCTTTTTCGCGCCGGTAACGGCAAGCCGAAAAAGCGTGTTGAAATAAATTCCCGACGTTCCGTTTTCAACCGCGAATCCATGCGCGTCCTTAACCTGACCGAGTATCTGATCCTCGCCTATAATCATCGATTCAAGTCCGGTCGCGGTTCTCATTAAATGCCTTGCCGCGTTGGTACCCTCGTAAATTTCAATATACGGCTCAATTCCGTCCGCCAATTTTTTAAAATATTCAAGAAATCCCGCCCTCGCATCGCCGCGCGAAGCAAGATAAAACTCGCATCTGTTGCAGGTTGAGAGAAGCACACATTCATCGGCAATATTATTTTTTATAAAGCGAAGAATCTCCGCCTGTTTTTTCTTGGTGAACGCCGTTTTTTCGCGCACATAGACGGGCGCGTTCTTGTGGCTTACGCTTACCGCAATAAGCTTCATTTTTCAGTCCTCTCCTTAATAATGCCGCTTTCCGTAACGATTGGTTTTTTAGTGATTATTACGGTAGTAAAATAGCCGTATTCGCCGCCTTGCGCTATCGGTTCAATTAACTCGTTCTCCATTCCGATTTCGCTCGTTACAACAGCATTTTCAATCATGCCCCGCCTTTTAAGGCATGAATAAATCCTATCCGTATTCCGTCCGGCTTTCATTATAACCACATTGTCAAAACCGTCAAGAGCCTTATCCAAATTCTCCTCCGACGTGAGCGCCGGAATAATCGCAAGAGTTTCGTTTTCTTCGCAAAGGCTTATGCCCGCCCTTGCCGCCGCCGCACAGAATGACGGAATACCCGAAACGATTTCGTTTTCATATCCCATACATTTAATCTGCCTGTTTACATATGTGCAGGTGCTGTAAACGGAAACGTCACCGAGAGTAATCATCGCTACATTATTCCCCTCATCGAGCAGGCGCGCGATTTTTTCAACTCCGTCCTGCCGAGATTGCAGTCTTTTCGACCTATCGCGGTCCATGCTGAACTCTATCTCCTCAACGCGCTTATTCCCCATATCAACCGCTTTTCTCACAATGCCGAACGCCGTGGATTTTTCCCCGTATTTTTTTACCGGAACGGCTATTATGTCCGCGCTCTCGATAACGCGCTTCGCCTTTAATGTGATGTACTCCGCGTCACCCGGTCCTATACCTACAGAATAGAATTTCCCTCTCATTCAACGTCCTCCAATATGCACCTTACAATGCCCTCAGCGTCCGCCTGCGACGCTGTTTTGTATATTTTAAGATCTGCCCCTGTCGCCGCGTCTGTGGCGGCTTTACCTATTTAGATAAGCTTGGTCGTTTTTGTGTCCCCGATAATTTCCGAAAATGCCGCCGCCGCGGAGCCGCTTGAAAAAATAACATAATCCGCGTCCGAAACATACAATCTGAGCGCTTCGGATTTTTCAAAGCAAGTTTCCGTTCTGTAAATCGGCAGTGACTTGTATGAAATACCTCTTCTGTCAAGGCTTCCCTCAACCTCGCCCGCCGTTTTTTCGGCGCGCAAAATCAGAACCCTGTCGTCCTTATCAAGCCGCTTCTCAAGCAATTGCGCAAGCGCGCCACCGCTGTATTTTTCGGGAACAAAATCAGGATATAAACCGCATTTTTCCAATCGCTCGGCAGTGCTTTCCCCCACCGCCGCAAGCTTCATTTTATGCAGTGAGCGCATATCGGTTTTTGTGTCCCTCAAATACTTGAGAAAAACATCAACCCCATTCGCGCTTGAGAATACGGCGCAGCTGTATGCGGACAAATCAACATTCTTAAATTCCTCAAAATTTATCGGGACCGTTTTAATTATACTTATTTCCGTAAGCTCGCCGCCGTATTTTTCGACTTCGCGCCGCAGATTTTTTGAAACGGGTTTAGTGGCGGTTGAGATTATTTTAGTGTCCCTCAACACTCCTCTTTCTTTCACCCACTCCGTTCTTTCATTTACAACGTCGCCTACAATGATAGCCGCCGGCATATCCGCATTTTTTGCTTTGTCGGCAATGGTTTTTAGTGTCCCCGTGATGCACCTTTGTGATTTTAGTGTCCCTTTTGAAATCACCGCCGCCGGAGTTTCCGGCGGTTTTCCGCCGCTTATCAGCCTTTCGCATATACTGTCAAGCGCCTGTAATCCCATCATAAACACAAGAGTTCCCTCTTCCTTTGCTATCAGACCATAATCTATGCGTCCATGCGTTTCATGTCCCGTTATAACGTGGAACGAGGATGCCGCGCCGCGGTGAGTAACGGGTATTCCGGCGTATTCGGCGGCGCTGTAGCATGAGGAAACGCCCGGAACAATCTCGAAATAAATTCCGTTCTCCAAAAGCGCCCGAGCCTCCTCGCAGCCCCTGCCGAAAACAAACGGGTCGCCGCCCTTTAAACGGACAACATTCCTACCCTCCGCACCGTATTTTACAATAACGGCGTTTATTTCCTCCTGAGCCAAATGATGGCTGCCGGAAATTTTTCCGGCATAAATAAGACGGCAATCGGGCGGCGCGTCGTTCAATAACGAAGCGTTAATAAGATGGTCGAAAACAATCACCTCCGCATTTTTTATGCAGTTTAAAGCCTTTACCGTTATAAGCTCCCTATCTCCGGGACCCGCGCCCACCAAATAAACCATACCGTCCTCCTATGCTTTAAGCAATCTCAATAATTCCGCGCGCGCCGCGCCGATAGTCGCCTTGGAAAAATCCACATCCTGCTTGTCGCATTTATTCAAAATTTCAAGCAGATGCGCAATTCTCGGCAAACGCAGACCATTCTCGCGCAAAAGCTCGGGATTTGAAAAAATCTCCTCCGATGTTCCGTGCGTAACAATTTCTCCCTTATTGATGACATAGATGTAATCCGAATAAATCGGTACTACATCTATATCGTGAGTTGACAGAATAATCGTTCTGCCTTCCTTTTCGCAAATATCCTCAAGCAGCTTCATAAGGTCGCTGACGCTCATAGGGTCAAGTCCGGCGGTCGGCTCGTCAAGAATAATAACCACCGGCCGCAAGCCAAGTATGTCCCCGATTGCCGCGCGTTTTTTCTGTCCGAAACTCAACGCGTGAGTCGGCTTATCCTTTAAATCGGTTATCCCTACGCGCTCCATCGCCTCATATACGCGCTTTTTTACCTCGTCCGGCGGAAGCTTCATATTCATCGCCCCAAAGGATATGTCCTGATATACCGAGGCGGAAAAGAGCTGATCGTCCGGATCCTGAAAAACTATGCCTATTTTTCGCCTCAGCTCGCGAATGTTCGACTTTTTATACACAACCCTTTCACCGTCATAGAAAACCTCGCCGCTATCGGGCGTAAGAACGCCGTTGAGATTTAAAAACAGCGTCGATTTTCCTGCTCCGTTCGACCCGAGAACCGAGGTTATCTTGCCCTTTTCGAACGCTATACTCATATTATTGAGAGCGTTCCTTTCTCCGTCATAGCTGTAGCATAAATTTTTTGTTTCTATTATATTCATCTTATACACCATATATTTTGCATATAACCGCCAAAACCACCAAAATTACGACTAAACTCAGCATACCTATATACTGTGACGCCTTCCTCGTATATTCGCCCTTTAACAGCTCAATTTCGCCGTCATATCCGCGCGCCTCCATAGCGGTATATGTCTTTTCCGCCTGACGGTACGCACGGACAAATAAATTCGCCGCAAGAAATCCCGTGGAATGATAGCTTGTTTTCAGTGTACTGTAGCCGAGCCTTGAATCCTGCGCTATATACATACGGTTCGCGGCATCGTAAAGCACAAAAATATATCGGTAGATAAGCTCCATTATTTCCACTATAAAATTAGGTATTATACTGTTTCTGAGCAGTCCGAACAAATCCGCCATTGGCGTTGTAAGCGACAGAAAATACATACAGCTTACCGAGCCGAAGCATTTGAGCATAACGCGAAAAGCCGTTTCCGCGCCGCCAATCCCCAAGCCGATATATAATCCGCCTATGTGGAACGAAGCCGACATATTTTCTGCGGAATTGCCGATGGACAACGTGATTGCCGCCGAGCCGATTACTACAAATGCCGCCGGAATTGTAAGCAAATGCCTAACGTCCTTCCATTTCGTCCCGCCCGCGCACATAATAAGCGTCAGCATGACAGCGGCGATTATCACGCTCATAGCAAAGCTGTTCGCCCAAAGGCATATAACAATTCCCGCAAGCGCAAAAATCGTCTTTAAAAGCGGGTCTACGTCCTTTAGCTTTGACATATACGCCAGTCTGTCAATCAACATTTATCAGGTATTCTCCTCATTTTTCTTGGAGCTTACCCGTCCGAGGGCAAATCCCACGATGCCCGCGCCGAGAGCCGCCTGAACGCAGAACAGGAGCGACTCAATCTCGCCCGAGGGCGGCTCCCAAAGCGACTCAAACCACGGTTCATAATCGCTTTGCAGCTCCGTAACAGCGTCCGACGCCGCGTCGTCCGACCCTCCAAATTCATTATCTCCCATAAACATCAGCGGTATCGCTATAATCAAAACCAGCAATACTGCCAAAATCGTATTTTTCATCCAAAGCTTCATTCTGATACCTCCCCTATATAACTCTTAATGTTTTCAATTCCTTTTGACAATTCGCGTTCAGGACGTTGAAAATGATGACCGATAAAATACCCTCGGCTATCGCGATAGGAACCTGAGTCGTAGCAAAAATTCCCATAAACTTCAAAATAGAATAACCGAAGCTGTCGCCCGGGAACGCAAAAGCAAGCTGAAACGACGTTACACAATATGTAAACAAATCGCCAAGCGCCGTTGCCAAAAATATATTAAGTCCAATCGGGGCTTTAAGCTTCTTTAACAGCGCGAATATACCGTAGGATAAAAACGGACCCGCGATAGCCATTGAAAATGTGTTCGCGCCAAGCGTTGTAAGTCCTCCGTGCGCAAGCAGCAATGCCTGGAAAATCAGCACTATAATGCCGAGAACAGACATTACGGACGGACCAAACAAAATCGCGCCGAGTCCCGTACCTGTAGGATGCGAGCAGCTGCCGGTTACCGAGGGAATCTTCAACGACGAAATAACAAATACAAACGCGCCCGCGAGAGCAAGCAGAAGCTTAACTCTGCCGTCGCCGCTC
Organism: Oscillospiraceae bacterium; assembly: GCA_020860985.1. Taxonomy (GTDB): domain Bacteria; phylum Bacillota; class Clostridia; order UBA1381; family UBA1381; genus JALEPO01. Next base: position 1,310 of record JAJBTG010000130.1, on the reverse strand, counting down.
ATCTGTTTTTTCATGCTGATTGCGCCCGCTATCAGGAACGGAATACAGATTACGCCCCATAGGATGCAATGCCCGCCCGGGATATATCCCTCCATAATGTGCATTGCGCTCGCGCTTGTCATAGGAATGACAAGCAGAATTGAAAGTAATGCGACAAGTATTTTATACCTGTCCTTTTTCTTGTTTGCTAACATATTTTTTACTCCTTCTTTGATGATTTTAATTAGCTCACAAGTACCTATTAAGATGTTAATTTTGAGGTATCAAACGATTGTTAATTCTATTGGTGTATGAATTAGTTTTTAGCAATTTCTTGAATTACAAAAAAGCCGTTGGAATGGTGTTTCCCTCGGCTTAAAAATCATAAGATTTCCTCCGCCATTGACCCATCGCTCGTAGGCACAAATGTGCATATGACAAGCAACCGGCGATCCGACTGTAACGGTAGCGGGACTGTGAGGGAATTTCACCCTGCTTCTCCTAAATTGCTGTCAGATACATTACGTATCTTTTTAATTTTATCATTATTTACTATATTTTGCAAGCCCTTTTATGACATTTTTAATAAGCAAAGGCTTTAAATCGGTTCTGAGCGCATACAAAAAACCCACCGTCAAAGACAGTGGGTTTTGTAATTTACTAATATTCAAATTAGAAACCAAGAACGGGAAGAATTGAACCGTCATCAGCTACGAAGTAAATAGCCAATGTGCCTGTCTTACCTTCGCTTCTTGCAAGCTTGCTGTATACAGTTACATTGTAACCGTCCTCAAGGCTTGTTGAATATGTTCTGTCAACATCATAAGCGATATCATCATCGTCAGCATCGATTTCGCCTGCATTAATCAAGTATGACTTAACCGCAGCTACTGCGCCTTCAGCTGTAGCACCTTCGTTGCACTCTGCTTCCCACCACTGGATACCAGCTTCAGCAAGATCCAAATACTGAATCCACTTAGCTTGCTCTACAGTTGTAAGGTTGTAAACGTTAGCGATTGTGTACAACAATTCCTCTGCCTCATAGTACAGACCGTCGTTAAGATATTCCGCAACCTTATTGAAACCCTCAAGCTTCTGCCAATCATCATACTGCGGCTGCTCTAAAATTTCAATCTGGTAACGTGTAGCATTGTACCACTTATCAACTTCGACTGTCTGAGCCAGTGTCAACTCGCTAGCCTGCAAGTCAACAAGAATTGCTTCTGCCTCGTAATACATACCCTCGCCGAAAAGCGTCTGAGCTTTCCACATAGCGTCATCGTAATCAGTAGCTGCAAAAGCAACTGCGCTTGACGCTAACATTGCTGCGC
>JAJBTG010000044.1 GCA_020860985.1 Oscillospiraceae bacterium | reverse complement strand
GCGTTAATTCAACCATATCGTTTTCTGCGAAAAAACTGTGCGAGCGTTATCCCAAAACCATTGCAAATTGCATTTAGAGTATAGAAATTCGGAATGGTATTTCGTTTATAAATATTTGAAACAGTTTCTGAGGACAAACCCGATTCTTTAGCAATGCGATAATCAGACCAACCGTATTCCGATTGGAGTTTCTTCAATTTCCCAATAATATCCATAGTCAAATTGTCGCCTTTCTATCTACATTCTCAATAATATTATAGCGCTTTTCTTAATATTAAAATAGATAATAGATGTAAGGAAAGTAGCTACTAAAAAGCAAATAATTTACGTGATTTTGCATAGTGATTATATGTGTAATCTTCTTTGTTATTTTGGATAAATACGAAAAGTCGATTTGAAAATACGTGGAACAATAGAACCCTGATTTTCGGCTTTAAGGTAAAACTATATTACTTTCCAATTTTCAAGCTCCGCAAGGCTTGATTTTATGCGGTTTTCGGTATCTCTATTTTTCCACTGTACAGCCTTTTTAGGCAAAAAAATAAGAAGTACAGCCGTATTTGACTGTACTTCCGTATTTTATTTCGTTCGTTTTCTTTATTTTTGCTGATAATCGGCTTTTTGCCTGTGCAAAACCTTTATTCTACACATTTTGCAATACTTCGCGCTGTTGGATTTATATATGAACCGTTTACCGCATACGGCGCATTTTTTAACTCTTTCGGGCTTTGATATTTCTATGCAAAGCTCCGCGTTTTGCGGCAATACTGCATTTTCGCACCAGTTACATATAAGCGAATACGTAATCATTTGCGGACAGGGGCAATCCAAAATCAGACATTTTCCGTCGATGTAGTTACAGCACATATTTTTGATAAGGGCTTTTAGTCTGCGGAGTTGGTCGGGTGTCATTCGCCGGACATCATTCATAATTCCTGTGAGGGCGGTTTATGCGTTTGCTCACGGCGGCTGCCGCCCTGCTCCTTTTTCAAGTCTTTAAGTCGTTGACGAATGGACGGCTTTTTGATTTGCTCTTTCGCTTTTTCACCAAGCCGTGACAGACCGCTCACGCTCACGACGCACTCACGCGGTAATTCCTTGAAATTGCCGTGATATTTGTCTTTCCACTCGCACTGTCCCGATTCAATGTACATATCCTTGCTTTGTAAAATCCGCTTACCCTTGTCGTTCTCTAAACTTTTGGCATACTGCGCAAAATTGAAATAATCGCCGAACATCTCAATTTGCGCCTTGCTGAACCCCGCGCGTTCCGCCATAACCTTGCCGACGTCCCGCCAATTCTCAACATCGGGCATTATTGAATAGTAATCGGTATTATGCGCGATATTTATAACATCCGCAACGCTTTCAAAGTTCTTGTAATCTACGGCGGCTATGAATTTTTTCGTCTGTTCTTCGTCAAAGTTTGATATAAGCCGCGCGAGATAATTCATTTCGTCAACACTGTTGTCGTCACAGAAAAAAGGTATGTTTCCTTTGATAAGCATATTGTTGATATAGTATTTATCGTTGTCGGCGGTGACGGGAAGTCCCAGTTTTACAAGCGCGTCCGTAACGTCCTCCTTTGACGCGGGGAAAATAAGCGGCACCGATTTTCCGTATTCTCCGTGCTTGAAATATATGTGTCAATTACGTGATTTTGTTTCAAAAACTCCGGCACTTCTTTAAATCCGATACTGTCGCAGTAATACGCCTTTTCCTCGCCGTCTTTGCATAATACGACAATATCGGAAACAGACATACTGCGCCCTTTGTAATCGGCGGGAAGATTTCTGTTGAAGTCGGCGAACAGGCTTTCAAGCGTGGTGTCTTTATCGAGAACTGCGGTATAGGTAAGCTCGTAATTGCTCTTGTCGATTTTGCGGTTTGTGCTTTCAAGATACTTGTGCGGCATATATCGGTAGTCGTGCGTCCCGTCGCCCTCCTTGACCTGATAGAGCATATATGTATCGCGCGGGTATTCGTTTTCATAATTTCGGATTTTACCGATAAACGCGCCGCCGTCAACCGTTCCCGTTTCGGCGAGTGTTTCCTTTAACGATAAGGTTTTACGGTCTAAAAGCCAATCCGTTATACGTTCAAGCCGTTCGTCAGTATCAAGATGTTTTTTTAAATATTCACTGTCAACAGAATACATATAGTTGTCAATATCAAGCGCTAAGCTCATAGCATCCTCAACCTCCACCGCGTACAGCCTTTCCTTTATTTCATTTTCGGCATACTCACTCACGATAAATTCGGACGGTATACTGTCAACCGCAACATTATATATTGTCTTAAATTCTGCCATATCCTTTTGCAAAAAAACATCACCCAACCAATAACCTCTTTCACCGCCGTAATCTTTTCCGAAGCTCTCAAAATCAATGTAATCGGCAAGCTCTTCGAGGGCACTTAAACCTAAGCCTTTTTCCTCGGCAAAATACTCGCCTACGTCGTCCCAACCGTACATATCGGCAACAATCTCGTAACATTCTGTGTTTTGCGCGAGATTTATTAAATCGTCCACATCTGTTGTATGCTCCTCGGCTTGTACAGCGTCCTCAAATATCATCAATTCGTCCGTATCTAGGCCGTCAAGCAAATTTGCCAAATAATTAAGTTCGTCAATGTTCGCCTGCATAGGTAGCGTCTCTCCAATGGCGACTCTGCCATCAGCGTAATCATAAAAGGAATACATATTATCGCCCGCATCGGACGGTAAGCCGATTTCCGCCAGTGTGTTTTTTACTGTTTCCTTATCTGTGGGGAATGTAAGCCACGCGCCGGACGTTTCACGATTCCCGTTCTCGTATTCTTTGTTGTTTACGATAAATCCTTTAAAAATATATTCGTCCATATAGCAGCCCGCCCACTCATCAGCGTATACCGACGGAGCAAGTTCAAGCTCGGCAAACTCCGCCGCCGACAAGCCCGTCAATTTCGATAACGCCGATTCCGCGATTTCTTTTAATTCCGCATTTTCTATATGCGGATTGGACAAGCGGAGCCGGCTTTCAAGCTCCGCCTTATCCGCCGTGTCGTATATACATAATAAGTTTATTTCGTCAAGCGTAAAGGTCATAATGCAATATCCTCCTTTGATTTTTTCGGCGTATGCTGCGCCGGTTTTACCTTTTCCTTGCTTTCGGCAAGCTGTTTCCGAATAGAGGGCTTTTTACACTCGGCAATCGCCGCGTCGTATAATGCCAATTCAAAATCAGACAATGCCTCGCCCTCGCCGTAGTCTTTGACAAGCTCTACCGTGTCTATAATTTCCTGCCGTTCCTCTGCGGTCATACCCTTTATTCTGCGCTTTGCCCCAGCTGTTTCGAGCCGGTTGATATGCGCTTCAATATCGCCGCTTTTGAGTTTTTCATATGCCGTGTGGTCGCGGTTTAAAGCGTCCGACAATGCGAAACGGTCAACTACCAAATAATCACGGTTTATAAATTCGCCGTACTTGTGGTGTGTTGCCGGAAAAAAATCATCTATTTTGGTATATATAATGCCGCCCTTGTAATTTACCGCCTGCTTATCGGCTTGTACCGCGCTGTCCAAGATATGGCGGTAATGCTTTTGATAGTCAAGCTCATACAAATTCCCGTATATATGCCCGTCCTTAACCTCGGTTATTTTCACGGCGTAAGCGAGCATTTTAGAATTGTCCGAATCCCCGTAGTACGTCCAAGTATTATGAGGATATGTGTTTTTGATATACACGTCATTCTCTGTAAAGCAGTGTGTCCCGTATTGCCGCGACATCCACAATAAGCGCCCGCCGGTGTCCTTATCGTTTGCCGCTTTGGTAATGATTTCTTTATCAATCTCAAAATCACTTTGAAAATGCTCGGTATTTGTCCGCATTATCCTTTCAAGCGTCGGAATAATTTCAACATTTTCAAATTTATTCATATGTTGATTTCCTCCTTTGCCTTTTGCGGCGCGGTCTTTTTGGGCGCGGATTTAGCATCTTTTAACTGCTGTCGGATAGACGGCTTCGGTGCGGCTATGTATTCGAGCTTTGGATTTAACTCACGGTAGCACCCCTGCGTTTTCCTTGACGAGTAATTACGGTGAATTTTAAACATCGGTTCGCCCTCGCGCGTTACGGTATCGTTTGTAATCTTAATATTGTATTCCGCAATAACACGCTCCGACTGCGGCGACATTTTATATTTCGACAGCATACCGTCATTACTGTAGGCAATACGCTCTTTGAGCGCGTCCGTTACAGCTTCCTTGAATTTCTTTTCGTCCGCCGTGAGCGTTACACGCTTTGACGGCTGTTCCGCCGTCTGCGCCGCCTGTTCGCGTTTGCTTGCCTCCGCCAAATCAAGCAATGAAATGTTCTCGCCTTTTTTAACCTGCTGCTCCAAGTCCGCAACGGTAGGAGCTTCGGGCGGTGTGTATTTCGGGACTTCGGAAACGGGAGTTACGGGAGCTTGAATATCAGCGGAAGAATTTGTCGATATATCCGCTGCGGCGCTCGGCATATCAACCGAATTATCCTTTGGTAAATCCACAGATGAGTTTTTGACCTGTTCAGCGTCGCTTTGCCGCTGTAAATGTGTCGGAATTGAGCCGTCAGACGGCTGTATGCACTTGATATAGTCCGCCGCGCGGTATGCGTTATAATTCAGTTGCCGCTGCCACACCTGCGCTTTCGGCGCCCATTTAAAACCGTTGCTTTTCAGCTCCGCTCTTGCCGCTTCGTCCGGCTTTTCGTCAAAATGTATTTGCAAACGGTTAGCGTCGGTATTCGCTTCAACCGTACCGCCGTTAAACTCCCAGCCGACAAATGTCTTTTCACTGCGTGATTTTAAATCCTCAATGCGCTTTTTCACGCGCCGTATTTCCGCACTGTTATTGGACAACGCCCACGCTTCAAACGGTTTCGGGTCGCTCCGCCAATCGCTTTGCATATCGGATTTAAGTCTTTCAATTTGTTCGGGCTTTAAATCTGTACAGCCGTCAAGGGTCTTATGCTTGCGGTAATACGCGTTTACCGCTTTCATTGTTTCCTGTGTGCCTTGCAGCTTTTCTAATTTTGCTTCGAGCTTTTTCACCGCGTCGGGGTCGTCCGCGCTTATGCCGCCCATACCCGTACTTCTTATCTTATCAAGCAAACCCTGTATGTCCTGCCATTCCTGCATATTTTTATCCCGTGCCGCATTCTGCTTTTCTTTTTTGGCAGTGGGGAAGTTGCTTCCGCCCGCTATAAGTATCGACTGCACGCGTCCGTCTATATCATAGCTCTTGTTCATATTCTCGGCGAGCTTACGCGCGTATGTGTCAACCAACGCGTCAATCTTATCGTGATACATCGGGTCAACACGTTTTTTCTGCCGTTCCGCTATTTCAACGGCTTCGTTCACATATTCACGGTACGCGGCTGTCGCACTGCCGGCTTTATAATCCCTAAAGCTGTTGGCATCGTTCGCCCGCTTTGCCGCCGTTTCGTTTATCGGATAATATTTCACCTTTGGAGCGGTGACGGTTTCCACCGTTTTATTTTCGGATTTTTCGGACGGCTCCGCACTCTTAAAAATGTCCTCGGCTTCCTTTGCCGCGTCCGCCGGTAATTCCGTAAATTCGTTTGATAATTCGGATTCCTGTTCTTTTGCAAGCTCCGCAAAATGCGCGTCTATGCCGTTTATAATCTCCGCCGCCGTTTTCTGTATAGTCGTAAGCGACGAGGTAAGCTCCGGCATATCCTTATTGCTGCTCCAACCCGCCACATATCCAAACGAGTAGTCGGACGTGTCTATTCCGTAGTGTTGGCATACGGTGTACGCGATACTTTCCGCCTCCGTTTCTTTTGTGTGGGAGTCCTTGCGTTCCTCGGGCGGCAGCATTGCCGATTTATCAAGCGGTATATTATGGAGCTTTGCGTGAGATATTTCGTGTATCAGCGTTTTCAAGGTTTGAATTTCGCTCATATTTTCCTGAACGGCAATACGGTTTTCGGACGGGTTAAAATATCCTTTGGCACCGCCTGTTATATTTTCAAACGCTATCGGAGCGGGCGATACCTTTTCAAGCGCGTCAAGGAAATTTTGAAAATTCTCAACATCTCCCGTAAGCTCGTCAACGCCTAAGCTCGGTATAGGCTCGCCCTCGGTCTGCGACACGTCAAAAACCGTTGCTACCTTGTATGCGGGTACTGTGATTTCCTCTTTGTCCTTTATCGGTTTGCCGTCACTGCCTATAACCGCGTTCCCGTATTCGTCCTTGCGCTCAACGTCTGTTACTTTCTTATACGGAGCGGGCGAGAATATTTTAATGCCTTTTTCACCCTTTTTAACCTGACGCTTGAATTTTGTCTGCCACGAGGTATAGCCCGCAACCATAGACGCGTCGGGTTTCTGTAAATATATAAGCAAACTGTTGCGGAAGCTGTAACGGTGGAATTTGGACATTGCCGATAAATATTCCTTGTATTGTTCACTGCCGAAAATATCCTTAATGCCCTGTTCGAGCTTTTTTGTTATCTCGGCAAGCTGTTCCTTTTGATATTCGGCTCTTGATTTTTTATCTGCGTTTTTTGCTGTTTCTGCCATTATATCGACCTCCTTTATGATACTTGATAACGGCTGTTCCCATTCTCTGCCGAACCCGCGTATTACGGTGTCGCCGACAGCGCCGTTTCGCGCGAACATTTCCAATGTGTCAAAGCCCTTGTTGAAAAACGACGGCACGCTTGCGGGAATGTTCGGCGCAAAATGGATAACGCCGCTTTTATATTGTTTTCCTGTCCCCACCCAGCCGCGAATAAAGCTGTCGTAATCATCGCGTATGCCGGCACTGTGAAGCTCCTGCGCGTGACTGTAGAACATAGTGTTGGCCTTGCTCTGTACTCCCAAAACCAATGTGCCCGTTTGCGGATTGTACATAAACCGCCTGTTTTTAATATCGTGCATATTAAAGGTTTCGGTATTTGTG
>JAJBTG010000089.1:4745-6979 GCA_020860985.1 Oscillospiraceae bacterium | reverse complement strand
GAACGCCAGCCTGTCACGCTGGAGGTCGTGAGTTCGAGCCTCATCCGGGTCGCCATACGCTTCTGTAGCTCAGTCGGTAGAGCATGGGACTGAAAATCCCAGTGTCGGCGGTTCGATTCCACCCGGAAGCACCAAATTCCATGACTTAGCATAAAATGAGTCATGGTACATATGCGGGAGTGGCTCAGTGGTAGAGCGTCACCTTGCCAAGGTGAACGTCGCGAGTTCGAATCTCGTCTTCCGCTCCATTAAAAACAAAAGATGCTTCCCCGCGTCTTTTGTTTCAATTTTGAGATGCATACGGCGCCATAGCCAAGTGGTAAGGCAGAGGTCTGCAAAACCTTTATCCCCCGGTTCAAATCCGGGTGGCGCCTCCAGTTATAAGGTGCTGCGGCTTATTATTAATAGGTCGCGGCACTTTTTTATCTATAGAAAATCCGCTTCAGCGGTACTGATAACACTATCGGCGAAGCGGCGCTGCAGCGGTAACTTTACGGCGGCGTTCCGCCATTGTATACTTGGGGGTGACATTGTGAAAAAATTTATCGCCTTTATACTTATTTTGACAATAGGAATATGCGTTGTAAATTCGGAAACGGATTTTTTTCTGCATTTCGGCGACTACGTTCCGCAGGCTGCGGAAAACTTTCCCGAAGCCGTAGATACGATTTCAGAGCTTAGCATGAAGCTTTCCGATATTACGGATATGCTTCCCTCCCCCGCCGAAATTGTCGCGATGATAAAGAACGAGGAAATGCCCATCGACCCGTCGGACATCGCCGTAAACGCGTATATTTCCGACAGTCCGATGCTTTCCTTTTATCCCGACGAAAACATAAGCATAATGGTTACGGAGGACGGCAATCTTGCCGTTTTCGGAATTACCCCCTCCGTGAACAAGAAAAATCTGATAGTTCAGATTTCCGATGTATCGGGCGAAACGCTTGAACAATCCACGATTTCCGTTGACGGCACAAACCGTTTTAACAAGACCGTTGCGATTCCCGAAACCGAATATTCTCAGCTGGATATTTCCGTTTATACCGGCAGCAAGCTGTACGGCGAATACGAAAGCTGGGTATATAATTACGTAAAAATTGCCCGCGACGAAAACGGAAATTGGGATATTGCAAAGTCCCCGATATATGAGCATAACAAGGAAATGTATGAAAAGGATAAATCGACGAGCGACGCTCTCAAGCGCACGCCATCAATCCAAACCGAAAGCACCGGCATAATCTCCATCGCCGAACAGCTTACTCAAAATTGTGAAACTGATTATCAGCGTATTCTGGCAATCCACGACTGGGTATGCTCCTATATCCGATACGATATGGACAGCCTTAATTCGGAGGAGGTTCCTCCCTACTACGCGGAGGAGGTTGTTCAAAATCGGAGCGCGGTTTGTCTTGGCTTCGCGACGCTTTTTGCGGCGCTTTGCAGAAGCATCGACATTCCCTGCAATGTCGTATCGGGATACGCTCTCGGGGTCGGCTCGGATACGGAGTGGTCGGACGCTACCATTTACACCGAAAATCAAAATCACGCATGGAACGAGGCGTATGTTGACGGCAGATGGGTAATCGTGGACACAACGTGGGACTGTGTCGATAAAATCGAAAACGGTTCGGTAGTTTCGGGCACTGAAGTTTCGCATTTATATTTTGACGCGAATCTCGAATTTTTCTCATTGAACCACAAAATATTGGAATATTCAAAACGCAGATAGGAGAATGGAAATGATTGAAATAAAAAAAGCGGACGGACCGAGCGACATAGAAAAAATCGCGGAGCTTGCGGATATTATTTGGCATGAGCATTTTACCCCGATAATCGGAGCGGCGCAGGTTGAATATATGCTGGATAAATTCCAGTCGTTTGAAGCCGTTTCGGAGGCTGTAAACAAAAACGGATATATATACTATATGGCGTTCGATGACGGCATATTTGCGGGATATATCGGTATTCACCCCGAAAACGGCGCCGTGCTTCTGAGTAAGATTTATGTTGAAAAAAGTCACCGCGGCAAAAAAATTTCAAAGCGCATGATTGAAACCGTGGCGCATGATTTCGCCGATTATGATTATATGTGGCTGACGGTAAACAAGCATAACTACAGCTCCATTGCCGCATATAAGAAGATGGGATTTACCGTAACGCGCGAGCAGGTCGCCGATATAGGCGGCGGCTTCGGACTGGCCGATTATATAAGGGAAAAGAAAATAGACTGACAG
>JAJBTG010000089.1:399-4735 GCA_020860985.1 Oscillospiraceae bacterium | reverse complement strand
TGTTTTTTTACGCAAAAATATTGAATTGCAATTTTTCCGGAGAAATTTCCGTTTCATAAACCCGACAATTTCTTCATATATATGTTGTACAGAAAGGTCGGTGGGAGAATGAAAGATTACATAGAAGAACGCGCAATCGAACTGGCAGACTATATAATAACACACAATGCGACGGTACGCAGAACGGCAAAGGAATTTAATGTTTCCAAAAGCACTGTGCATAAGGATGTGCATGAGCGGCTTAAACGAATAGATATGCAGCGCTATAAGGAGGCTCAAGCTGTACTTGAACAGAACAAAGCGGAGCGTCATATAAGGGGCGGAATGGCAACAAAAGAGAAATATATGAAACTGACAAACAAGTAGTGCAAAGAAGAATCCTCCGACCGCATGGGCGACGGGTTCCGCATAGTTTTCAGAGAAAGAAATCCCGAGGATTATCATCCTCGGGATTTCGGATCACGAACAAACCGCACCGCGGCTGTCTGATAATTTTAATTATGCAAACGGATTCTCGGTCGGATACGGAAGGCTCTTAGGTTGATTGTATCCGATTTTTTCAACACCGAGATATTTGAACACTTCAAATAAGGCTTTGCCGTGATGACCGAAAGCAACCGCTCCGTGGTGCGGATAATTATCCTCAATCAATACATGGCGGTAGAAGCGTCCCATTTCGGGAATAGCGAATACGCCGATTGAGCCGAAGGACTGCGTTGCAACGGGAAGAACCTCGCCGTTTGCGACATATGCTCTAAGCTTCGCGTCGGAAGTAGACTGCAAGCGGAAGAAGGTGATGTCGCCGGGGATAATGTCGCCCTCAAGCGTACCGTTCGTAACCTCGATAGGAAGCGAACGCGCCATGATTTTCTGATATTTCATTGAGCAGGCGGTAAGCTTTGTTGAGCAGGTGTTTCCGCAGTGGAAGCCCATGAATGTGTCTTTCAGCGTATAATCGAATTTACCCTGAATCGAAGCTTTGTACATATCCTTCGGAACGGAGTTGTTTATATCGAGCAAGGTAACCGCATCATTGCTTACGCAGGCACCGATATATTCGCTTAGGCAGCCGTAAATATCAACCTCACACGATACGGGGATTCCGCGTCCGGTGAGGCGGCTGTTTACATAGCAGGGAACAAAGCCGAACTGGGTCTGGAATGCCGGCCAGCATTTTCCGGCTATCGCAACATATTCCTTTGAACCTTTATGCTCCTCAACCCAGTCAAGAAGAGTAAGCTCATACTGAGCAAGCTTTTCAAGAACCTCCGGCTTTTTGTTGCCCTCTCCAAGCTCATTTTCCATATCCTTTACAACATCGGGGATTCTCTTATCATTCTCATGCTTATTGAAAGCTTCGAATAAGTCAAGCTCCGAATTTTCCTCAATCTCTATTCCGAGCTGATAAAGCTGATATATAGGAGCGTTGCAGGCAAGGAAATTAAGCGGTCTGGGACCGAATGAAATAATCTTCAGGCTCTTTATTCCGACAAGCGCTCTCGCGATGGGAATAAACTCGTTAATCATTTCGGCACATTCCTCCGCGTCACCGACGGGATATTCGGGGATATACGCCTTAACGCCTCTGAGCTTTAAATTATAGCTTGCGTTAAGCATACCGCAGTAAGCGTCGCCGCGGTCGTCGGAAAGAGTACCGACATTTTCTTCGGCTGCCGCGCAGAACATTACCGGTCCGTCAAACTGCTGCGCGAGCATTGTTTCGGAAATCTCGGGACCGAAGTTGCCGAGATATACGCAGAGCGCGTTGCAGCCGGCGGCTTTTATGTCGGCTAACGCCTGCTTCATATGTATTTCACTTTCAACTATGCAGATGGGACATTCGTAAATATCCTCCGCATTGAATTTACTTGCGTATGCTGCTGCAAGAGCTTTACGTCTTGTAACTGAAAGTGATTCCGGGAAGCAATCTCTCGATACGGCTACAACGCCTATTTTTACCTTTGGAATATTGTTCATTAATCATCTCTCCTTTATTTAACTATAGCGGTACAAAAACCTTTACTATATTAATGATAACACATTGTTGCGCGGCGGTCTACTATCAAAATCAACAAAAAAAGTTAATTTAATTGTACAAACCGTACCCGCTTAATTTAAGACAAATCAAGAAATAAATTAAGATGCTCCCGCCGTTTCGGGCGGCGGGTTTCGCTTAATTTAAACTTTCCGCCTTTAATATACGCTCTTCCATTCGCCGATATTGGTAATGTCAAACTTAAACGGACTTCCGAGAATAACCTCGGTACCTCCCGAATCATCGGCGGTTACGGATTTTTCGCCGAGCGAGCCGGCAGTAAAAGCATCTCCGACAGCGCCGGTAATTTCGTTATTTACAAGCGCGTCAAGTGTGTACGCGGCAAGATAGCCTATATCTATCGGGTTCCATAGATACATGGACGGGCATATTCCGCTCTCTATGTATTGGTATATCGCAGACGGTAAGCCGAGTCCCGTAAGCTTAACGTCGCTGCCGCTTTGCTCGATAACGCTCGCCGCCGCCTGAATACCCATGGTTGTCGGCGCGATAATAATTTTAACGTCCTTGTTGCTTAAAATACCCTGGGTTTCGGAAGCTGATTTTGTAAAATCGTCATCGCCGTAAGCAATCTTCACAATCGGTGTATTCTTATATTTATCGGGATTTTCCTCTATTTCCTTTTCCATCCATTCAATCCAAAGGTTTTGGTTTGAAGCCTGCTTTGTAGCGGAAAGAATTGCGATTCCGCCCTCCCCATCGATTATTTCATAAGCGTTGCGTATTAAGTTTCTGCCGATTTGTTCGGGGTCAGCCTGCTGTATATGTAATTGTCTTGAATCCTTGTTGACAGCGCTGTCAAGAGAAATAACATTTATTCCCGAATTAATTGCCTCCGTAAGAACCGGCTGCAAAGCGTCGGCATCATTGGCGGCTACCGCGATTCCGTCAACCTCGCCCTCCTCTACAAGGCGATTGATGATTTCTATTTGCTTTTGCGGGGTCGCCGATTCCGGTCCGGTGTACACCGGCGTTATTCCGGCCTCGCCGCAAGCCTTATCAAAACCCTCATATACCTTTTGCATATACGGATTTTGTACATCCTTTGCAACGAAAGCATACGTTTCCGAATCCTGCGGCATATTGGTATGAGTTTCCTGCCGGTCGGAACCCGAAGCGCATCCGATAAGCATTGACATACACATCGCAGATGACAGCGTCAACGAGAAAAATCTTCTTAATTTCATAGTACAAATGTTCCTTTCCCTGGAAATACCAGACATTAAATACAGGCTATATTTATTAAATCAATCGGCAAGCCGACTATTTTTACAGATCAATTTTCGAGCGAGCCGAAAATTCGTCCGGTTATTATTTTTCTGTTTTCCAGTATCGCGCGCTGTACGGAGGAAGCTCACTTCCGCCGCCGAAATCATGCGGTTCGCCCGTGATAAGGTCAACAGCGGTACCGCATCCCGCGTCGAAGTGGAGCGTTACCGGCTCGCTGTCCGCGTTGATTGCGACAAGCACGCGCTCGTCCTCAAAGCGGCGCTGGAAAAGACAGTGTTTATTCTGCAAAACAATGGATGTAAAATCGCCGTGGCACAAAGCCTTGCTGTTCTTATGCGCTTCGGAAAGCTTGGAAATCCATTCTGTAAGCTCGTTTTCGATGGGTTCGTCAAAGTGTGCGCGCAGAGCGGGATCTCCCTGACTTTTATCCGCCTTCGCACCCCATTCGCTGCCGTAATAAACGCATGGGATTCCCGGCATGCCGAAAATCATTGCGTAAACAAGAGGCAGATGCTCGGGGTTGGAAAGAATACTTGCAATCCTCGAAACATCGTGATTATCCGCAAAGCTCAAAAGATGCTTGCCGCGGTAAAGAGTCCAGTTTTCCGGACCGAACTGGCGCAGAAGCGAATGAATAATTTCAAACATATTCATGCTGTTGAAGCTTGAGAAAACGCCCTTGTAGCATTCGTAATTCGTACAGCTATGCAGCATTTCATCGTTTACGAACTGATTGTAATCGCCGTGCAGAAGCTCGCCGAGAAGCAGAAACTCCGGTTTCAGGCTGTCGGTAAAGCCGCGCAGACGCTTTAAAAAATCCTTGTCAAGACAGTACGCCACATCAAGGCGAAGTCCGTCAATATCAAATTCCTCAACCCACGATTTCACCGCGTCAAGTATGTGTAGGATAACCTCCTCGTTACGGAGATTGAGCTTTACGAGGTCATAATTGCCCTCCCAGCCCTTGTACCACAAGCCGTCGTTATAATTTGAATTGCCGCCGAAATTGATAAAAAACCAATCGCGGTAACGTGAATTTTCGCGGCTTCG
>JAJBTG010000089.1:0-389 GCA_020860985.1 Oscillospiraceae bacterium | reverse complement strand
CTTGATTCCGTTTTCGTGCAGCTTGCCGCAGACCTTTTTGAAGTCCTCGTTGGTTCCCAAACGGCAGTCTATCCTTTTATAATCCCGCGTGTTATAGCCGTGAGTATCCGATTCAAATACGGGCGAGAAATAAATCGCGTTCGCCCCAAGCTCCTTGATATGCTCTATCCAATCTATAACGTCCAAAATTCTGTGTTCCTGAATACCGTCGTTTTCAAACGGCGCTCCGCAGAAGCCGAGCGGATATATCTGATAAAATACACTGTTATATGCCCACATATAATGTCCTCCTAATTTACGGTCGGTCTTTTCAAAATACGCGTCGGCCGACGCCTGCTGTCACCACGCATTTCAAAATCCCTCATAATGTAATTATAACATTATATTAC
>JAJBTG010000043.1 GCA_020860985.1 Oscillospiraceae bacterium | reverse complement strand
AGGACACGACCGGCTGTCGTGTGCCTAACCCATAAATTTATTATAGTAGGAGGAAAAAATATGTCAACGCCGGGAGAAAGAATAAAGCAGCTCCGCAAGGAACATAAAATGACTCAGGAGCAGCTCGGAGATGTGATTGGAGTACAGAAAGCGGCAATACAAAAATACGAGAAAGGAACCGTGCAAAACATAAAGCGGGCATCGCTTATAAAACTTGCCGAAGTGCTTGACACAACGCCCGAATATATACTCGGTTGGAATACCCCCAATAATATCGAGCCGTTCAATACCGATGAAATGGTATCGATACCGATAATCGGCAAGGTTGCGGCAGGTATAAGCTGCTTTGCGGAAAATAATATAGTAGGTTATGAGAGCATTCCCAAATCCGACATCAGCCCAAGTGAGCAATACGCCTTTTTGCGCGTAACCGGCGACAGTATGTACCCTATATTTATGGAGGACGACCTTGTTCTTATAAGAATACAGTCCTCCGTCGACAGCGGTTCATATGCCGCAGTAACAATCGACAATGCCGACGGAGTACTAAAGCGCGTGGTCTACGGCAAAGATTTTATCGAGCTGCAATCGGTAAATCCGATGTACCCTCCGAGAAGATTTGAAAAAGAGGAGATAACCCGAATACGTGTATTCGGAGTGGTAAAGGAATCAAAAAGAAAATACTGATTTTATTACGGAGCACGGACGAAAAGTTCGCGCTCCGACCTGTTTTATCACGCGTTTTTCAAAATCTCAAATTGGAATAAAATTGAAAAAAACACGTCTAATAAAGAAAAAAGCAAAGGAGATAGACATGGTTAAAAAAATAATAATAGCATTGCTTGCCATGCTGTGCTTGAGCGTATCCGCATCCGCCGAATCCGTTCCGATAGAATTTCATAAGCACGGCGGCGGACAATACATATACTGCAACAATCCCGAATTTTTGACGGAAAGCGACCTGTCCACGGACGAGAACCCGAATCCGGTATACATGATGAAAAATGAAGAGCTCGGTCCCGACAACTATTCCGTGTTCTTTTGCTTTTATAATTGGACTGATTTTGACGTTGAGCCGGATATAGAATTTAAAAGCGACAACGGCGCTGTAATAACCGTAAATTCAGTCGGCTACTATCTCCCTCAGGATTACGACAACTGGGACTGCATCGGCGTATGGTCCGACTTAATGGGAATCAATATCCGAACCCTGAACAACTATCAGCAATATGTACCGTATTCCGCAATAGACCTTCCGCAGACCATTACGCTTGACGGCGATAGCCGATGGATAAATGAGTTTATATATAATTATGAGCCTGTCGCACCCAAGCTGACCTTTAATATGCTCGTAAATTTCACTATCGAAAGCGGCACAGCCGAGGTGAATTTCGCCGCCTTAAAAAACTACGGCAAGCCCGGAGACAGAACTCACCACTCCCCCGACGCGAAAAACGGAGCATATAAAAACGACACCTCTATTAAGGGTATAGAAACCGAATCCGCGCCTATAGTCGAGGCGGATCTTGATATCGAAATCACCGAGGAAACCGAAAACGGTGAACGCATACCCGTTGAGATATTCAATCAATACTTCCCCGACGGCAACGAAAGTGACTTCTGGATGACCAATATAAATCCCAGCCGCGATGAATACTACTACTCCAAAACCGTCGCGGCAAGCTCTGATATGCTCAGCTTCAAATTTGAGGATGAAAGCAAGGAGCAATATTACGGCAAAAACGTAACCGAGCGCAGCAGTGAGTGGATATTTGATATTTACCATTACAACACTCTCGCCTACGAATCCGGAATGCCCTGGAACGAGGATGACCATGTACCCAATGATTACATGGGCGACACCCTCGATATTAATAATCTGCCGAATATCAACTGGCAGTTTAACCTCGGCAACTTCGGCGTTGCAAACCGGTATAACCTGCGTATAACCAATTCCGACAGCGTACCGAGAACGCTGAATTATATGCTTGAAACCTCTCTGTCCTCCAATATTGTCATAATATACGACAAGCACGGAAATATGCTAAACCCCTATACGCTTGAAAGCGAGAATCCGTTTGCTTTATGTAAGGGAGTTCATTCGGAGAAAACCGAGGACTGTATGTTCAGCGTGGAAATACCCGCGGGCAAAACAGCTGAATACACGGTTGACGTTATCCTGCCAACCAATTGCTACGGCGGCATAATAAACTACCTGATCGCCGACGACTATAAATACATGGAGGAAAAGGAGCTTACGGAATTTCCCGAATACGATGAATATTATAATTATAAAACAACCTTCTTTAACGGAGAACAGCAAATGAAGTGGGTTGACGGTAATTTATACGCGTTAAGCGGAACCGTTTGGAATCAAGTCAAGCTTCCCGAGAGCGCCCTCGAGGTATTCGCCTCGCGCAGTAAGGATATGGAAATAACCAAAACTCCCGCCGGATACGCGGCAAGATTTTCCGTATGGGATGAATACGGCAATAACATCGAAGACACCTCTCCCGAAAAAACCGTGTATATGTTTGACGAAAACTTTGAGCTTATAAACACCATAGAGTTTGATTACTACATAAGCGAAATGACCTACGCCGATAACGCCGTATACCTTAAATCCGACGGCAAATACATTTCAACCGACGGAATCAATTTCAAAAAACTTACCGACAGCTTCGATATACCGATAGCAAACGGTGAATATTCAATTTTCAAGAACGAGGACGGATTTTACCTCAGCGGACTTTTAGATAAATCCAAAATCTGTTTTGAAAGCCGTGAGCCTGATGAAATCTATAGTGCCGGCGGAGTATTCTACAGACGTCTCTCCTGGAAAAACTATGACGACGACCTCGAAACCGGCAATGTGCTCGCCGTGTCAAAGGACGGAGTAAACTGGATCGAGCTGTACCTGCCCAACCGCGTGCTGAATTTAAAAACAATGGAGTATATCAATAACGCACTGTATATCTACTGCAAATATGAAACCTTTGTGTTCCGCGATATATTTCCGGAGGATAGTATAAAGGTGAATTTGAATAACGAATATCTGTCCTTTGACGTAAGCCCCCGAGTTATAAACGACAGAACGCTTGTCCCGCTTCGATTTATTTTTGAAAAGCTGGGAGCGGATGTTTTGTGGTCCGATGAGGAACGAAAAATAACAGTGCGCGATAACGGCACGGAAATAATACTGCAAATAGATAATAATACCGCAACAGTAAACGGTGAGGAATCCGAAATAGATGTTCCGCCGATGATTATTGATGATAAAACGCTTATTCCGGTTAGATTTTTAGCGGAAAATCTCGGCTATAATGTGGAGTGGAATCAAGCTCATCAAACCGCAATAATAACCGCCGCATCCCCAAGCCCAAAACCGGTCCCTTCCCCGTCGCCCGCAGCATCATCTCCCGCCCCGTCGCTCGCCCCGACCTCCGCTCCGCAATAATACCTGCAAAAAAATTAAGCCGTCCGCCGCCCAATATAGACGCGGTACGTCTTAATTTAGAGCGTGTTCGCATAAATGATGTATGTGAACACGCTCTAATATTTTAAAATTTCAGCGCGTAAAAATCCTTTATTTGCCCCTCCGTAACAGTGCGTATATCGCCGTCGATGTACGCCTTTGTCCATTCCACAGTACGCGAAACCGCCTCACGAATATCCCATCTCTGTTTCCAACCGAATTTTGATTTGAACTTCTCGCAGTCAAGTCTGAGGATGTTTGTTTCACGCGGAGCATTTTTTTCCGAAATACACTCCCATGATATTCCTCCCCATTCTCTGCAAAACATTTCAACAAGCTCGCCCGTTTCCGCGCACTCGTCTGCGTCCGGCGCGATATTGTAGCATCCCTCATATGATATATCCCGATACTGCCTCTCGGCAATCATCAGATACGCGTTCAACAGCTCTAAAACGTGCTGATACGGTCTTACGGAATGCGGATTCAATACCCCTATTTTTCCCCCGCTAAGCGCCGCTCTGACGCAGTCCGGTATAATTCTCCCAACAGCGAAATCTCCCCCACCTATCGCGTTTCCCGCGCGCGCCGTTGAAACGGCTGTATCGCCAAGGAAGCTGCTTTTGTAGCAAAGCGTAACAAGCTCGGAGCATGATTTGCTTCCCGAATACGGGTCACTGCCTCCAAGCGCGCCATCCTCTCGAATCGCGTTACCGTTTTCATTGCTTCTGTATACCTTGTCGGTGGTGACATTGAGAACGGAACACGCTCCAACGCCGCGCGCACACTCAAGAATATTCACCGTTCCCATAACATTGGTTTCAAAAGTGTATCGCGGCTCCGCATAACCCGCGCGCACAATCGGCTGAGCGGCAAGATGAAATATTATCTCCGGGCATGCCGCGTCCACGCATTTCTTTAATGTGTCAAAGTCGCGTATATCTGCGGTAATCGAATTAATTTCCCGCTCCAACCCGAGCATTTGAAACAAACTCGGTTCGGTCGGCGGATTTAAGGCATAGCCTGTAACCCTCGCTCCCGCCATAAGAAGCAGCTTGGTAAGCCACGCGCCCTTAAATCCCGTATGTCCCGTTATAAATACATTTTTGTTTTTGTAAAAATTCATATTCTTCCCCCGGATTCCTTATAACTCCCACTGAAATGCTGAAATGGACCCCTCTGCCTATAGAGGCGGGGGGACATCTGCGGTTAGGTTATACACAAATTATACAGCATAAAATATGCCCTTGTCAAGGAAAAGCCTTGGCACCCCAAGCATTAGCGCCGCTTTTTTTAATATTTAAAATAAATATTGGACATATTCCGAGTTTTGTTTTATAATATAACTAAAAGTAAGATGTCCCCTGCCTCTATAGGCGGCGGGTTCCACTTACTTTTTTCAGCGGCGGAGTTGATTTGCAAGCAAGTCAACTATCCGCCACTGAAACGTTGAATGACGGGGCAAAGCCCCTTATTGAAGAACCATTCTGAGAAAATAAAATAGCCCAAATAAATAAATAAATAACTCAAAACAAACTGAAAAGGGACGCTCTATGCGTCCCTTTTCGGCGTATAACTCCCCGCCTCCAAAAGGCGGCGGATTCTGTTGAAAACGACGGGGTTATCCCATAGTCTTTACATATTTGCGTACATACTGTACAAGCCGGAATAAATTCCTTTTTTATCGAGCAGCTCCCGATGCGTTCCCTGTTCCTCTATGCCGTTTTCGGTGAGGACAAGGATAAGATTTGCGTTTCTTATTGTTGTAAGGCGGTGGGCAATCGTAAATACGGTTCGTCCCTTTGCAAGCTCCTCCAAGGAATCCTGAACGATTTTCTCACTTTCGTTATCCAACGCGGAGGTTGCCTCGTCAAGAATGAGTATCGGAGGATTTTTGAGGAATACCCGCGCTATACTTATTCTTTGCTTCTGACCGCCGGAAAGCTTTATTCCGCGCTCGCCGACATATGTGTCGTACCCATCGGGAAGCGCCGATATAAACTCATGCGCGCCCGCGCGCTTCGCCGCTTCGATTACCGAGTCGCGGTCGGCGCCGGGCAGACCGTAGGAAATATTATCATAAACCGTTCCCGAAAATAAATACACATCCTGTTGAACAACTCCTATTGAGTTTCTCAGAGATGAAAGAGTAACATCGCGTATATCGGTTCCGTCGATAAAAATCGCGCCGTCCGTAACATCGGAGAATCTCGGTATAAGATTGCAAAGCGTTGTTTTTCCCCCGCCCGACGGACCGACAAGCGCGACGCTGTCGCCCTTTTTAATATCGAGATTAATTTTTGTAAGCACATTCGAGTTGTCATCGTGATAATGAAAGCTTACATTTTCAAATTTAATGTCCCCTCTGACATTGCTTAAATCCTTTGCGTTCGGTCCATCCTTAATATCGACGGGAGCGTCCATGATTTCAAGAAAGCGTTCTATTCCCGTCATTCCCCGCTGAAACTGCTCGGTAAACTGAATAATGGTGCGAACGGACGCGAGCAATGTGCTTACATACAGAAGATACGCGGTTAAATCCGCCGGACTGATTTTCCCTTTCAGCATAAAAATCGAGCCTGCCACAACAACCGTAAGATACATCAATCCCTCAAAAAATCGGTTCGAGGTTTGAAAACCCGCCATATAAAAATAACCGACTTTTTTTGTATCGAGAAACTTTTTATTGCCATCCTCGAATTTGTCCTTTTCGATTTCCTCATTGGCGAAGGATTTTACAACTCGTATACCGAGCAGAGAATCCTCAACCTGCGAATTAATCTCGCCAATCTGATTTCTCTGCGCTTTAAACGCGCGGCGCATACGCGTATTAAAGAATTTTACAAATAAAATTATTATAGGCAATGTCGCGAAAATTATCAAGGTAAGAGGAATATTTACCCCGCACAATATAATAAATGAAACCGCGATTTTTAGACCGCAGATGAATATTTCCTCGGGGCAATGGTGCGCAAATTCCGTAATATCGAACAGGTCGCTCGTTATACGCGCCATAATTTGTCCTACCTTGTGCTCGCTGTAGTACGAATATGAAAGCCGCTGCAAGTGCGCGAATAAATCGCGGCGCATATCCGTTTCTATTTTAGCGCCCATTATATGACCGGTATCCGCCATATATAAATTCGCCGCGGCGTCGATAATTCTCAATATCAGATAGAATACGCCTATCTTCAGAATAAGTCCGATTGTAAGAGAGGCGATATCGTTGATTCCCATATTGGTTATGTAACGAATCAGCATTGGGAAAACAAGCTCGCAGACGGTCGTAAAGGACGCGCAAATCAGGTCGAGAATGAGTATTCCCTTATATTTTTTAAAATAGGGTACAAAGCGTTTTATAAGATATCCCATTTTCATGGGCTGTTCTTTTTTTGACATAATAACCTCCTTTCCGCAGCAATGAAATCCGACGAACACGCCTTTATTCCGACGCTTCGACGCATAAAAAACGGCTCTTAGGAATATTGTATATTAAAATTTTTAGAA
>JAJBTG010000006.1 GCA_020860985.1 Oscillospiraceae bacterium | reverse complement strand
GCTTAGAGTAATTTGTTGGAAGGAGATAGATATATGAAAAAAAGAGAGGACATTCATAAGGTTCTTATTATAGGCTCGGGTCCGATTATTATCGGTCAGGCGTGCGAGTTTGACTATTCGGGAACGCAGGCGTGCAAGGCGCTCCGCAAGCTCGGATATGAAATTGTACTTGTAAATTCAAATCCGGCTACGATTATGACCGATCCGGAAACGGCGGATATTACTTATATCGAGCCGCTCAATGTTGAGAGATTAACGCAGATTATAGAAAAGGAACGTCCGGACGCGCTTTTGCCGAATTTAGGAGGACAGTCGGGAATTAATTTATGCTCTGAGCTTGCGATAGAGGGCATACTTGAAAAATATAACGTACATGTTATAGGAGTACAGGTTGACGCTATCGACCGCGGCGAGGACAGAATCGCGTTCAAGGAAACGATGAACAGTCTTGGTATTGAAATGGCGCGCAGCGAGGTTGCGTATTCGGTTGACGAGGCGCTGAAAATCGCGGACAAGCTCGGATATCCCGTTGTGCTTCGCCCGGCGTACACGATGGGCGGCGCGGGCGGCGGCCTTGTATACAATACGGAGGAATTGAAAATCGTCTGCGAAAGAGGCTTGCAGGCGAGCCTTGTGGGTCAGGTGCTTGTTGAGGAATCGGTGCTCGGCTGGGAGGAGCTGGAGCTTGAGGTAGTGCGCGACGCGAAGAACAATATGATAACGGTATGCTTTATCGAGAATATCGACCCTTTGGGCGTCCACACGGGCGATTCGTTCTGCTCGGCTCCGATGCTGACCATTCCCGAGGACGTTCAGCAGGAGCTTCAAAGACAGGCTTATAAAATCGTTGAAGCGATTGAGGTTATCGGCGGCACAAACGTGCAGTTTGCACGCAATCCGGAGGACGGCAGAATAATCGTAATCGAAATCAACCCGAGAACCTCGCGTTCGTCAGCGCTTGCGTCGAAGGCTACCGGCTTCCCGATAGCGCTTGTTTCGGCGATGCTCGCGTCGGGACTTGATTTGTCGGATATTCCGTGCGGAAAGTACGGAACGCTTGACAAGTATTATCCCGACGGCGAATATGTGGTAATTAAATTTGCACGCTGGGCGTTTGAGAAATTCAAGGGCGCGGAGGATAAACTCGGTACTCAGATGCGCGCGGTAGGCGAGGTTATGAGCATCGGAAACACATATAAGGAGGCAATCCAGAAAGCAAGCACGAGCCTTGAAACATGCACGTACGGTCTTGGTGGCGCGAAGGATTTTGCGGAAAAGTCAAAGAGCGAGCTTTTGCAAATGCTTCATACTCCGTCGAGCGAGCGTCAATTTATCATGTACGAAGCGTTGAGAAAGGGAGCGTCGGTCGAGGAGCTGTATGAGCTTACAAAGATTAAGCATTATTTTATCGAGCAGATGAAAGAGCTTGTCGAGGAGGAGGAGCAGCTTAAGTCGTACAAGGGCAGCGTACCGCCGACGGGCGTGCTTGAAACCGCTAAAAAGGACGGCTTCTCCGACCGTTATTTGAGCGGAATACTTGAAATTCCGGAGGAAAATGTGCGCCGCGCAAGAATTGACGCGGGCATCGTCGAGGCATGGGAGGGCGTTCACGTAAGCGGTACGGAGAACGCGGCATACTATTATTCGTCATACAACATAAAGGATGAGAGCCGCGTCAATACGGACAAGCCGAAAATTATGATTTTGGGCGGCGGTCCGAACAGAATCGGTCAGGGAATCGAGTTTGACTATTGCTGCGTCCATGCGGCGATGGCGCTTAAAAAGCTTGGATTTGAAACGATTATAGTAAACTGTAACCCCGAAACAGTATCCACCGATTACGATACATCGGATAAGCTCTATTTTGAGCCGCTGACGCTTGAGGATGTTTTGAGCATCCATGAAAAGGAGAAGCCCGTCGGCGTAATCGCGCAGTTCGGCGGACAAACTCCGCTTAATCTTGCGGCGGAATTAAAGAAAAACGGAGTTAATATATTGGGTACAACTCCCGGAACGATAGATTTGGCGGAGGACAGAGATTTGTTCCGCGAGATGATGGACAAGCTCGACATTCCGATGCCGGAGTCCGGCATGGCGACGGACGTTGAGGAAGCGCTCGAGATTGCGGAAAAAATCGGCTACCCCGTTATGGTGCGCCCCTCATACGTATTGGGCGGACGCGGTATGGAGGTGGTTCATGACGCGGAAAGCCTTAAGGTTTATATGAGCGCGGCTGTCGGAGTTACGCCGGACAGACCTATTCTGATAGACAGATTTTTAAATCATGCGATGGAATGTGAAGCGGACGCTATAAGCGACGGCGAGAATGTATTTGTTCCCGCGGTTATGGAGCATATAGAGCTTGCGGGAATCCATTCGGGCGACTCGGCTTGTATACTGCCTTCGATGAATATTCCGGCGGAACAGGTTGAAACGATTAAGGAATATACAAGAAAAATCGCTAAGGAAATGAATGTGCGCGGACTTATGAATATGCAGTACACGATAGAGAACGGAAAGGTTTATGTGCTTGAGGCGAATCCGAGAGCGTCGAGAACGGTACCGCTTGTATCGAAGGTGTGCAATATCGGCATGGTTCAGCTTGCGACGGAGATTATAACCTCTCCCATTACGGGCAGAAAATCGCCGGTGGCCGAATTAAAGGAAAAGAAAATTCCGCATTACGGCGTTAAGGAGGCGGCGCTCCCGCTCAATCTGTTCCAGGAGGTAGACCCCGTTTTGGGACCGGAGATGCGTTCGACGGGCGAGGTGCTCGGAATGGCGTCAACATTCGGCGAGGCGTTTGCAAAGGCGCAGGAAGCTACGCAGACAAAGCTTCCGGCATCCGGCAAGGTGCTTATAAGCGTAAACGACCGCGACAAAGCCGAGCTTATCGATGTTGCGCGCGGATTCCATGAATGCGGATTTGAGATTATCGCCACGGCGGGAAGCTGTGAGCTGCTCAAAAAGAACGGTATCCCCTCAAGCTGCGTTGCAAAGCTTAACGAGGGCAGACCGAACGTATTGGATATAATCACAAACGGCGAGGTAAGCATTGTCATAAATACGCCGAACGACAAGAAAGGCGCGGCTGACGACAGCTACATCAGAAAGGCGGTTATAAAGGGACGTGTTCCGTATATGACCACCATGGCGGAGGCAAAGGCAAGCATTGCGGGAATTAAGGCAATGCAGGAAAAGACGACGGGAGTTAAGTCGCTTCAGAAATTTCACAGTGAAATAACGGAATAAAACAAAACAGGGTTTCGTATGACGTTCTCCAAAGGCTCAGCCTTTGGGGAACGATTTAACGAAACCCTGTTTTTAATTTTTTATTTCGTTTCCTGCGCCGGAGCTTCCGTTTCCTCCGAGTCCTTTTTCGGCTTCGGCTGCTTCTTGATTTTATCAATAAGCTCCGCCGCCGTTTCCTGCATCATTTCCGGCAGGGTGGGCTTTTTACGCTCGTCCGTCCAGCCGAGATATGTTGCCTCAACTCTGTAAATCGGCATACCCGCCTCCGAAAAGCGCTTTTCATATTCCGTCATAACATTATCCTTATAGTCGGAATTATGCAAATCAAAAGTGATGTTTTCAAGCTTGTAGCCCTCCTCCGCAAAGGAGTTAAGCGAAAATTCAAACAAAGCG
Organism: Oscillospiraceae bacterium; assembly: GCA_020860985.1. Taxonomy (GTDB): domain Bacteria; phylum Bacillota; class Clostridia; order UBA1381; family UBA1381; genus JALEPO01. Next base: position 3,376 of record JAJBTG010000006.1, on the reverse strand, counting down.
CGGTTGTCGGTTTTGAAATAAATATAATCGCCGTTGTTTAACAGCTTCTTATATAAATCGAGAAAACGCTTATGCGTAAGTCTGCGTTTTGCCTGCTTTTTCTTTTTCCACGGGTCGGAGAAATTCAGGTAAATTCTTTGAATTTCGCCCTTCTCAAAAGTCTCGTCAAGCGTTTCCGCGTCCGCGTCTATGAAAAATACGTTTTTCAGCTCCTCGCCGATTGCCTTTTCCATAGCCATAACGATAACGTCCTCTACCTTTTCAATCGCGACAAAGTTTATTTTGGGGTATTTCTTCGCCATACCGGTGATAAAGCTGCCCTTGCCGCAGCCGATTTCAATATGTATAGGGTTGTCGTTGCCGAAAAGACCGCTCCATTTTCCCTTTAATTCCTGAGGGTTATCTATATGCACGGCGGCGCATTTTTCCATGCGCGAGCTAAGATTTTTCTTTTTTCTCATTCTCATTTTTACCGCTCCTTTGTAAGCTTGACAGCTTCCTTTAAATTCACATTTCCCGTATACAGCGCGCGTCCTACGATAACTCCCTCAACGCCCGTAGGAATAAGCGACTTAATATGCTCAAGACTTCCCACGCCACCGGAGGCGATTATATCCGCGTCCACGCTTTTCACCATTTCAGCCATTGCCGCGACATTGGGACCGGCAAGGGTTCCGTCCGTCGCGATGTCGGTATAAACTATTGTTTTAACTCCGATGCCGGTCATTTTTTTTGCAAACTCAACCGCCGTAAAGTCACTCGTCTTTTCCCAACCCTCGACCGCGACCATTCCGTCCTTGGCGTCTATTCCTATTACGATTTTTTCGCCGTAACTGTCAACCGCGCGTTTTACAAACTCGCTGTCGGAAACAGCCTTTGTACCTATTATAACGCGGTTGATTCCGCATTTAAGCTTTGCCTCGATGTCCTCCATTGTGCGTATTCCGCCGCCGGTTTGAACGGGAACGCTGACGCTTTGGCAGATTTTTTTTATTGCCTCTGCGTTTACTCCGTGACCCTTGAGAGCGCCGGCAAGGTCTACAACGTGTATAAATTCGCCGCCGAGCGACTCCCATTTTTTTGCCGTTTCAGCCGGATTGTCGCCGTAGACCGTCACATCCGAAAAACGTCCCTGAAGAAGCCGAACGCAGTTTCCGTCCTTAATATCTATTGCGGGATAAATTCTCATGCCTCCACCCCCGTTAATTTTGTAAATTCCTCTACGATGTGCATAATGCGCTCCTTCTCCATTTTCATGCTGACCTTGTTCACCACGAAGCGCGCGCTTAACGGGCATACATCCTCCAAAACGTCAAGACCGTTTTCCTTTAGCGTTTTACCCGTTTCGACAATATCGACGATAACGTCCGAAAGACCGACAAGCGGAGCAAGCTCAACGGAGCCGTTCAGCTTGATAATATCGATGGTTTGTCCCTTGTCGTCCTGGAAATATTTAAGCGCTATGTGCGGGTACTTTGAGGCTACGCGAAGGTTTGTTATCGTGTCAAGCTTTCCTTTAAGCGCCGCCGGACCGCATACCGCCATTTTGCATTTTCCGAAGCCTAAATCAACCATTTCGTAAAGGTTGCGGCTTTCCTCCAAAAGCGTGTCCTTTCCGACAATTCCTATATCCGCCGCGCCGTATTCGACATATGTAGGCACGTCCGACGCCTTGACGAGAATAAACTTCATTTTGTTTGCCTCATCGGTAAATATAAGCTTTCTTGTCTTTTCTTTCATTTCGGCGCAGTCCATTCCGATTTGCGTGAATATATCCATCGCAAGCTCGGCAAGTCTGCCCTTTGCCAGAGCAACGGTTAAATATCTCATATCATTTTACCTCCCAAGTTTAATAGCGGGCATGCCCCGCCGCATTCAGCAGCTGTGATGATGCTCGTGTCCGCAGCCGCATTCGCCGTGATTGTGTTCGTGTCCGCAGCCGCATTCCTCGTCATATTCGAGGTCGCTGTCATAATATCCGAGAAATTCGTTAGCGGTGGTTTCGATTATTTCCTGCTTTGTAAAGTCCTTGATTTGCAGCTTTCCGTTGGGGAAAATCCGCAGCATACAGCTTGTGTCGGTGCTTAACGCGTATTTTTCCGCTTCGAGGTAATCTCCGTCGCCGATGTACATTTCAACCAGGCATCCGTTTACGCGCAGGTTATACGCCAAATCGTAACCGATACCCTCCGCGTTCTTTTCCGCGAATACCAGAGAGGAAGAAACTCCCTCCGAAGCCTCGCGCCCCAGCGCCGCCATGATTCTGTTTACGCCTATCGCAACGCCGACCGCACCCTTGGGCGAGCCGAATTTACCCATCAAATTATCGTATCTTCCGCCCGCGCATATCGGAAATCCAACGCCGTGCGTATAGCATTTGAAAATCGAGCCGGTATAGTAATCGATGCTTTGCAGCATACCGAGATCTATTGAAATGTATTTCTCAAAGCCGTAAAGACAGAGAAGCTCATAAATCCGCTTTATATTGTCCAGAGCGAGCTTTGAGGTTTCGTTAAGACCGACGACATACGCCTTTTTCAGTACGCTCATATCACCGAAAAGGTACGGCAGCTCTATCATAAGATTTTTAATATCATTGTCGATATTAAGCTTGTCGACAATTGTCTTTATACCGACTGAATCCTTTGAATCTATTCTTTCGCGAAGCTTTTCCGTAAGCTCGTCGTCAAGTCCAGCCTGCTCAACAAGCCCGTTAAAGAACGCGACCTGACCTATCTCCATTGAGAAATCCTCTATGCCAACAGCCATAATCGCCTCGATTGCGGCGGATATAACCTCCGCGTCCGCGGATGGGGAATAGGAGCCTATAAGCTCGATACCGCTTTGAGTAAACTCTCTTTGACGCGCACCCTGAGTCTGCTCCGCGCGGAACACGCTGCCGCTGTACATATAGCGGAGCGGCGGTGTTTTGTCCGCTGTCTTTGTCGCCGCCATACGCGCTATCGACGTTGTAAAGTCGGGGCGAAGCGCGAGTATTCTGCCCTGCTCGTCAAAGAATTTGAACATGGTTTCCTGGGAAATCATCCCGCCCTCGCCGAGGTAGCAGTCGTAATATTCAAACGACGGAGTTTCGACTTCCTTATAGCCTATGGAGGCGAAAACCGACCATATAGTGCTTTCGATTTCTTTTTTTACACTGCATTCCGACGGCAGTATGTCGTTTACACCGTTGGGTGTATGAAGCTTCCAATCTGACATTTTTGTTTCTTTAGCCTTTCTGCCCGCAAGTCGTTATGAGAATTTAACGCGTTATTTACGGGCGTATAAAGCGTTAAACGAAAATTATGTCCCGCGAGTTTAAAATGCCTTGAGGACAATTAAATCAAGCGGTTTGATTTTTCATATTGAATATATT
>JAJBTG010000100.1:4296-7105 GCA_020860985.1 Oscillospiraceae bacterium | reverse complement strand
GTATATGCGCCGCGCGATAGAGCTTGCAAAGGGCGGCATCGGATTTGTGAACCCCAATCCCCTTGTCGGCGCGGTTATAGTAAAGGACGGCAAAGTCATCGGCGAGGGTTTCCATGAGCGGTACGGCGAACCGCACGCGGAGCGAAACGCGCTTAAAAGCTGCTCCGAAAGTCCTACGGGCGCGGATATGTATGTGACGCTTGAGCCGTGCTGTCACTACGGCAAAAATCCGCCGTGTACCGATGCGGTAATCGAAGCCGGAATAAAATGCGTATACGTCGGCTCCTTTGACCCGAATCCGCTGGTGGCGGGAAAAGGAATAAGTATTTTGAGGAGTCACGGAATCGAGGTCACTGAAAACTTTTTGCGTGGAGAATGTGACGCGCTTAACGACATATTCTTTCATTATATAACCACAAAAACGCCGTATGTGATAATGAAAACGGCAGTAACGGCGGACGGTAAAATTGCCGCCGCAACAGGCGACGCAAAATGGATAACAAACGAGCTGTCGCGCGCAGATACTCACGAAACACGCAAGCGCGTTTCCGCGATTTTGGTGGGAGTGAACACTGTCATATCCGATGACCCCATGTTGAATTGCCGCACGGAAAACCCGTCCGATCCCATACGGATAGTCTGCGACAGCTCTCTGCGTATTCCACTTGATGCGCGTGTTTTAAAAACCGCCCGTGAAATCCCAACATACATCGCGACAGTTTCCGAGGATAAGAAAAAAATCGCGGCAATAGAAAAAACGGGCGCGCATATAATAAAAGCATCCGCGAAAAATAATCGTGTGGATTTGGCGGATTTAATGAATAGGCTCGGTTCGATGTCGGTTGACAGCGTGCTGATTGAGGGTGGCGGAGAAATAAATGCGAGCGCATTGAGAGTGGGAATCGTTAATAAGGTACAGGTTTATATCGCGCCGAAGATAATCGGTGGCGACGGAAAAAACGCGGTCGCGCCCATAGGCGTAACGCTGGCGGACGAAGCGGTAAAATTAAAAAATCCGCGGATAACCCGATTCGGCGACGATGTTTTGATAGAATATGAGGTGGAATAATGTTTACCGGATTAATTGAAGAAATCGGCGAAATCGCCGCCGTAAAGCGCGGTGCGCGCTCCTGTGAATTGTCTGTAAAAGGAAATGTGGTTTTCGGCGATTTAAAGGTTGGCGACAGCGTAGCCGTAAACGGTGTTTGCTTGACGGCATCAGTAATTAACGGCAATATATTTACCGCCGATGTCATGGCGGAGACAATGCGCCGAAGCAATCTCGGTCTTTTGCAAAAAGGCTCAAAGATTAATCTTGAGCGTGCGATGAGCGCCGGCGGCAGATTCGGAGGACACATTGTCGCGGGACATATTGACGGAACAGGCTTTGTGCGTTCGCTAAAAAGGGAGGATAACGCCGTTTGGGTTACGGTTACGGCAGACGAGAGCATAATGCGCTATATAGTGGAAAAAGGCTCCGTCGCAATCGACGGAATAAGCCTTACCGTTGCGAATGTGTATAAGGATGCGTTTTCCGTATCAATCATACCGCATACCGCCGGTGAGACCACCCTTCTTACCCGCAGAACGGGCGACAAGGTAAATCTTGAATGTGATATAATCGGCAAATACATTGAAAAATTTGTCGGCAAGACGTCCGCGATAACGGAAGAGTTTCTTAAGGAATATGATTTTTAGAGGTGAGTGTAATGTTTGAATTTGATAAAATCGAAACAGCTTTGGATGATTTGAGAAACGGCAAGGTTATTCTTGTTACCGATGACCCCGACCGCGAAAATGAGGGCGACCTTATCTGCGCCGCGCAATACGCTACAACGGATAATGTCAATTTCATGGCAACGTACGCAAAGGGTCTTATATGTATGCCGATGAGCAGTGAGTACATCGCAAAGCTCGGGCTTCGACCGATGGTCGCGAACAACACCGACACCCACGCACCTGCGTTTACGGAGTAGACTGCTTATATATCCACCCCGCCCGTCATTTCCGCGGAGGAACGCGGAATTAACGCGCGTATTTGCGTCGAGCGGAGTACGGTTCCGCAGGATTTTCGCCGTCCCGGGCATATGTTTCCGCTTGAGGCTAAGCCTGGCGGAGTGCTTGAACGCAACGGGCATACGGAGGCAACAGTTGATTTGCTGCGTCTTGCCGGTATGAGTACGGTTGGGCTGTGCTGTGAAATCATGTCGGACGACGGTAAAATGATGCGCCGTGAGGAGCTTATAGAATTCGCAAATAAACATAGTCTGACATTTATAACTATAAAGGATTTGCAGATTTATCGCCGCCAACGTGATAAATTCATGGTTAGAGTATCAAAAGCAAAGCTCCCTACAAAATACGGTAATTTCGATATTTACGGGTATAAAAACACAATAAACGGCAACCACCATGTCGCGCTTGTAATGGGTGATGTGGCGAACGGAGAGCCTGTTTTATGTCGTGTACATTCGGAATGTCTGACGGGCGATGTGTTCGGCTCGTGCCGCTGTGATTGCGGCGAGCAGCTCGCGCAGGCGCTTACAAATATAAATAATGAGGGCAGAGGGATATTGCTTTATCTCCGTCAGGAGGGCAGAGGTATAGGACTGCTTAACAAAATCAAAGCGTACGATTTGCAGGAGCACGGCTACGACACCCTTGAAGCAAACGTAAAATTAGGCTTTGCGCCCGATTTGCGCGATTACAGCGAGGGCGCGCAAATTTTAAAGGATTTGGGCGCATCGAGGCTACGCATCATGACGAACAATCCCGAAAAGATTTAGGATTTGTCCGAATACGGAATTGA
>JAJBTG010000100.1:0-4286 GCA_020860985.1 Oscillospiraceae bacterium | reverse complement strand
AAATAACGGAGCGTATTCCGATTCAAATTAAAGCTAAAAAGGAAAATGAATTTTATTTGAAAACAAAACAGAATAAAATGGGACATTTGTTGGATTATTGATTGATGCGGAATGTGTAAATTTGTAAAACAAAAATTAGGAGGTATACAAAAATGAAAGTAATTGAAGGTATTTATTGCGGCGAGGGGTTGAAAATCGGGATTGTCGCATCTCGTTTCAACGAGTTCATTACATCGAAGCTTGTAACCGGCGCAGAGGATTGCTTAAAGCGTCACGGTGTTGCGGACGATGATATGAGCGTAGCGTGGGTTCCGGGCGCGTTTGAGATTCCGGTTATCGCAAAGCGTATGGCGGCAAGCGGAAAGTACGATGCCGTAATCTGCGTCGGCGCGGTTATACGCGGCGCGACAAGCCATTACGACTATGTGTGCAACGAGGTTTCAAAGGGTATTGCCGCAGTTTCTCTTGAAACGGGCGTTCCTGTGCTTTTCGGAATTTTAACTACCGACACAATAGAACAGGCAATCGAGCGCGCCGGAACAAAGGCGGGCAATAAGGGTACGGACTGTGCAATGTCCGCGCTTGAGATGGTAAATCTTATTAAAAATATTTAACGGATAAGGAAGTATTAATAATAGATTATGATAGTATTTTTTGATATTGACGGCACGATTATATCGGATGACGAAAAGCATATCGTTCCCGACAGCGCCGTAAACGCAATACGCGCCGCGCGCAAGAACGGACATCTGATGTATATAAATACGGGAAGAACAATTATGAATGTCGAGCAAACACTGCGCGATATAGGCTTTGACGGGTACGTATGCGGCTGCGGAACATATATCGAATGCGGCGGCGAGGTTCTTCTTAACCGCACCGTTCCCAAGGATATATGCCATGACATGGCGCGGCTCATTTATGAATGTGATATGTCGCCCGTTTATGAGCGCTCCGACTCGTTTTTTATAGATAAGCGAGCCAGAGAATTGGGTGGATTTGCCGCTCTGCGCGCTCTTTTCAAAACTCAAGGCAAGGAATTTTCGCGAGATATAAGAGATGCCGATTTCGGCTTTGACAAGCTGGTTGCATGGTATGATGAAAAAAGCGACCTTGAAAAATTCAAGCGCGGTACGGAAAAGGAATTTGATTATATCGACCGCGGCTACGGCTTCTGCGAGCTGGCGGTTAAAGGATTCTCAAAGGGCACGGGCATAGATATGGTATGCACCCATTACGGTATACCTGTGAGCAATGCGATAGCCATAGGCGACAGTCTTAACGACCTCCCAATGCTGTCTGCGGTTCCGAACAGTGTTGCTATGGGCAAAAGCGCCGAGGGGCTTAAAAAAATGTCGGTGTTTGTAACAAAGGATTTGTATGATAACGGAATTGAATATGCCCTAAAGCATTTCAACTTAATTTAAGGAAGGGTAAATTGATGAAAATATTGGTAGTTGATGATGAGAAGCTTATAATTAAAGGAATAAAATTCAATCTTGAGCAGGAGGGATACGCTGTCGAAACAGCTTTTGACGGCGAGGAAGCAATAAATCTTGTGCATAACGAAAGTATAGACCTGATTCTTTTGGACTTAATGCTTCCAAAGGTTGACGGTTTTACCGTATGCCGCACGATAAGGAGCTTTTCAAACGTGCCTATAATAATGCTTACGGCAAAGAGCGAGGACATAGATAAAATTTTAGGTCTTGAATACGGCGCGGACGACTATATAACCAAGCCGTTTAATATGCGTGAGCTTACGGCAAGAATAAAGGCGATACTTCGCCGCGTAAATCCCGCGCCCAAGGGCGACCGTGATAAAATTATAGTGTCGGGAGATATAACCCTCGACTACAACTTCAGGCGCGTCATGATTCGCGATAAGGTTATAGAGCTTACAAGCAAGGAGTTTGACCTGCTCGAGCTGTTTTTAAGGAACCCCGGAAAGGTATATACAAGAGAAAATCTCCTTGACATCGCGTGGGGATTTGATTATCCCGGAGATGTCAGGACGGTTGACGTGCATATAAGAAGGCTGCGCGAAAAGGTTGAGGAAAATCCTGCGGAACCGACATATATAAAGACAAAATGGGGTGTTGGCTATTATTATAAGAAGGATTAAAGATAGGCTTCAAAAAATGACTTCGTCCATGCGTTTTATGATGATTGCTACATATTTTGCGGTGATTCTTACAACGCTTGTTTTGATGTGCGCATACGTCATAGGTCTGCTCAGCGAAAACCTATATGACAGCGAAACCGTGGATATGTTCGCAAAGGCGAATATTATAAGCGCAACCGTTTCCGAAGCGTGGGAAACCGAGTCGGAAAATGAGGAGGAGCGTTTTGCCGATTATGTTGAGCGTATACTCGCCGGAACAAATATCCGAGGAGTCGTAGAAAATTCATCATACACCGTTCTATACGACACCAACAGGGAGTCGGAGCTTTTGGGCAAGGTATATATGCGCGACGTCATAAAGCTTGCACTTGACGGAGAACAAGCTGAAATTACGGGTGACGGCGAAAACGGAACAAAAATGATTTCCGTTGCCGTTCCGATAACGCAGAACGGAAATATCATAGGAACGGTATATCTCACGCAGTCGGTCGGAACTATTGAGGACACCATAAAATCCACAAGGACAAGCCTTATTGTTTTCAGCGCGCTTATAGTACTTTTAATCGGTATGCTCAGTCTTGCAATGAGCTATATTATAACCTCGCCTTTGGCGGAATTTACAGAGGTTGCTCGGGAAATTTCAAAGGGAAATTTCTCCAAACGCATCAATGTTAAGGGTCAAAACGAAATTGCGCAGATGGGAGAAACTCTCAATTATATGTGCGACGAGCTGGGTCTTTTGGAGGAAAAACGGCGCAAATTTGTTTCGGACGCTTCTCATGAGCTAAAAACCCCCATGGCGGGCATAAAGCTTATATGCGACAGTCTTGTATCCACGGAGAACCCCGACTCTGCAATGGTTAAGGAATTTCTGAACGATTTATCGGAGGAGGTTGACAGGCTTACCCGTATAATCGAGCGTCTGCTCGCGCTTACAAAGCTCGACGCCGGCGGTACATCGCTTAAGCTTGAAGAGGTTGATATTAAAGTATTGGTTGGAAACGTTGTTCGCAAGCTTACGCCGATAGCAAATCCGAGAGATATAGTGCTTTACACCGATTATCACGATATAGAATTCGGTTCTATACTGCTTGATTATGACAAAATATACGAGGCTATTTACAACATCGGCGACAATGCTATTAAATATTCTCCCGACGGTGCATTTGTGGAATTTGATGTTTCGGAGCAAATCGGGAGCATCGTAATTAAAATTGCGGATAACGGTCCCGGAATACCCGAGGGCGAGCGCGACAGAATATTTGAGCGATTTTATCGTCTTGACGATTCCCGTGCACGCGATACCGGCGGCACCGGTCTTGGACTTGCGATAACGAAAGAAGCCGTTCTTATGCACGGCGGAAGTATTGAGGTTTACGACGCGGAGCATGGCGGAAGTGTGTTCAAAATAACTCTGCCGTACAGCAGGACAATATAACCTATAATTAAGACTTCCCCCTGTAACCTTGCATAGCAAGGTTACGACTATGGACGGTATATTGCCGCGAGTGCCGAATTACTGAAAGGAGTAAGCGAATATGAAAAAAGCGAGAATTGTTACCGTTGCGTCCGTAATCGCCTTGGCGGTGATTGCAGTGATTGTAATCTTTGTGAGCCGCGGAAGAAATATGCATGAATTCACCTGTGATTTATACTTTCTGAATGAAACCGGAACCTCACTTTCAGCGGAAAGCCGTGAAATAAAATACAGAAACGAAATTGATTTGCCTAAAGCGGTAATCGAAAAGCTTCTGAAAGGTCCCGACAACCCGAGACTTATCCGAACAATCGGAAAGGATGTGGATTTGCTCGGAATAGATATGAGCGATCCGAATAATGTTTCGGTAAATTTTTCCGGCGGTTACATTACAGGCGATACCGCAAAGGATATTTTAACAACGTATTCAGTTGTTAAGTCGCTTTGCGAAATTTATTACGTGGACAGCGTAAAGGTTCTTGTTGAGGGGGCGGATATTATAAACCCGGACGGAGAACCGATAGGTTATCTTACCGCATCGGACATCAATCTTTCAACCGATACGAACACCACGGAAACACGCGAGATTATGCTGTATTTTACGCGAAAGGACTACCAATTGCTTGTTCCCGAAATGCGTACCGTAAAGGTTACCGACCAGCAGCCGATTGAACAGTATATAAT
>JAJBTG010000219.1:6071-7114 GCA_020860985.1 Oscillospiraceae bacterium | reverse complement strand
GCTGTACAAAAAATTTTTGTTATTTACTCTGTCTACTTGACAGGGGTGGGTTCAGGTTCCCGCTTTTTTATTTTGCGTTAATTCAAATTTGAATTACGGGATTTTACGTTTGTCTTACAAATAATCGACACAAGTTGACAGAATGCGGTACTTGTGGTAAAATATTTATGAGAAGGTAATTTCATAAACGGTTTGAGAGGAGTATTCCTTTCGTAATCGGCGGTAGAGTGCCACACTACTTATTCACCATTTTTGATGATAAGGAGGTGAGCGCCAGTATGAAAAAGATAATTATTTCAATTATTGTTATCATATTCATTTTGCTTGCCTTGTCTGAAAAGGCATTTTAAGCATGCAAAAACCGCCATCCGTGTCAAAATGGCGGTTTTATTTAAACTAAACATTTAGGCACTCAACCGAATGAGTTACCTTCTTTCTATTGTTATTATACTATATATTTTTAATCCTGTCAATCCCCGCGCGAGGATTTTTTTGATTAAAAATTGTAGGCTTCTTCCGACACCGCCTACTCGGCTCACGGGCGCGCGGTGATAATAATTCCGCGAGTGATTACGATATTGCCGTGTTTTCCGATAATACGGACGCTTCCGAAGAAACACGCTTTGCGAACGATATAGACAATATAAAAACGCTTCATATCTACGACGAAGAGGACGCGTCGAAAAATTACAACAGAATTTGCGTAAATCACATCACCCTGTTCGACAGCCTGCAAAACAAGCTGGCGGATTTAACGGAGTGATATGGTTTAATTCTCAAATCTGTTTAAAACAGTTAAATTTGCTTCACCAAATCTCTGGAAATGCACTACCTCTCTTTGGCGGAGGAATTTTATTACCTCGTTTACATCCGGGTCATCCGACAGGCGCAATATATTATCATACGCCGCGCGAGCCTTTTGCTCTGCTGCAACCTTGTAAGCACAAACTTTTAAAAATTCCAGTGGATTTCAACGGGGACATCCCTTGTCCCCGGAATACGCTTATCGACGGTTATGTAATCTATAAGCGTTTCCAAGATTT